>NZ_DJBA01000027.1:0-158683 GCF_002435615.1 Clostridium sp. UBA5988
CATATAATAATTTCAAACCCCGGTGGGGAAACTCAAACCTTTCTCAGCCTACCAACTCACCACAAATGCTGATTGCAGAAAAAAAGAGTTCCTGGAATTTAATGTAATGGGGTCAGACCCCGTGACATACCTGTTCTATCATTAAATAATGTGCCATCCCATGCCCAGTTTTCCTTTAATGTAAATTTATTTTCATTTTTCAATTCACCTAATGCTATTGCTGCACCTCCCTTTTGGTCTACAGCAGAAACGTTAGTTTTAATGGCATCATATATTTGAACGAGGCCTGCACCCTGTCTTCTAGTAAGATATGATAGGTTTGTCTCCTTTTCAATTTGGGGCTTTGCAGTATTTATAAGAAGTGTCTTAGCAAGATTTACAAACTCTCTTCCTTTAAGTTCAACCTTCTTACTCTTTAAATACTGAACTACAAGTGCAACCCCACCAGCTGCATGTGGTGCTGCCATTGATGTACCACTCATTGATTCATATCTATTATCATTTACGGTTGAGTAAATCTGTCCTCCTGGAGCAGTAACTTCTGGCTTAAATCTCAAGTCTGGTGAAGTTCCCCATGAAGTAAAATCAGACATTTCTAAACTATTTGGGTTTACTGATTCTTTTATTTTCCCTCTAAAGAAAAGCTACAACTCCAGCCTCTGTTGCATGTTTTATTACTATTTGTTCAGGATCTTCCTCGTTTGTAAACCCAGCTGAAGAACCTAAACTCATATTTATAACATCGGCACCCATTTTCCATGCCTCTTCAACTGCTGCTGCAACGTCATCGTTAAAAGCTGACCTTTGCTTAGGGTTATTAGAGAAAACCTTCATTGCTAAAAGCTGTGCTTCTGGGGCAACTCCTGAAATCCCTCCATTTGCTGCAACAATTCCTCCAACGTGCATACCATGCATGCTGCCTGATTTATCTATTACTTCTTGATTACGATCTGCAAAGTTGTAACCATAAGGAACTTTATCAGTAAAAAATTTACCCTTAGCTCCTTTATCCACTACTAGTTTATCAACTTTATCTTTACTTAACATTTCCTTAGATGTGTCTGTAATCTTCATATCCTTATGTGTATAGTCTATTCCTGTATCTATTATTGCAACTACAATACCTTCACCTTTTAAACCAGCTTTTTCCCAAACTGTTTTAGTCTGTGTAAGATTAACTGCAGTTTTCATATCAGGATAATACTGTTTTGCTACACTTACATTTTTAACTCCTGGCAACTTCCTTACAACATCAATATCTTTGAATTTAATAACGGCACTGAATCCATTGAAAAGATTTTGATAAATGAGATTATTCGATTCTTTTTCATTCGACTATTTTGACTAATATATTTAATAGTGAGTATGCTAAATTTTGTAGACAAATATAAAAGTAACTATAAATAAAAAAACCTCCTTAGGAGGGTTGACTGGAAGTTTTACTATAAAACATACATTATTACTATTTGTTTAAATATTGAGGTTTTTTCCTTGAACCTATGTATTATATCTTCGGATTCACAATAAGAATAAAACTTTTTAACCAATATGGTACAGTTAAAGGATGACTCCAGTGTTTCGCCCCAAAATTTATTTACTTCCTCTTGGAATTTAATTAGTATATTAAGCCATAAGAATTCTTCCATAATCGCATAATCAATTATAATAGTAATATCAAATTCACATCTTACCATATATTCAATAGAATTATACACGTATTCCCAGTTTACTTTATACTTATCACAATCAAAATAGATTCCCTTATGTTCAAATAGTAAAATAATACCTCTTCTTTGATTGGATTGTGGTACCTTTTGTATGACATATGATTGATTTTTTTGCATTGTTTCAAATAAATTTGATAGTGCTTTTTCTTTCAAGGTTTCTTCTTCAGCTATAGTATTTGGAGGAAGTTCATTATTTACTTTATAGTATTGTATTACATATTGACTAACATATGTTTCTGCCTCTTGTTTAGATAATATCCTATTCTTAAATTCACCTTGTGAATGCTGTAATACTTCCAAATATTTATTACGATACTCTTTAGGGTTAATTTTGAATTGTTCTTTAAAGTATTTGTAAAAATACTTTATATCTGAAAATCCACATATAGTAGATATATTATATATGTTCATATCATTGTTGATAATTAATTCTGCCGCTTTAAATATTCTATAGAGATTTACTGAATTTTGAAGAGATGTTCCAGTTATATCCTTCCAAAAATGAGAAAATCTCGTTTCACTAATATGTTCTTTTTTTGCCACTTCTGAAAGGAGAATGGGTTTCTTGTAATTATTTAATACAAAATCCAATATACGGTTATATCTCTCTAATTTATCCTGTGTAACTTGAATTTTGTTGTTTTTATTGCAATTGTGCTGTGACAGAGTAAGTGTGAAAATTCTGTAAAATTCCTTGAAAAGTTTGAATAGAATTACTTTACTTTCTGCTGCATCCTTGTATGCTAATAATAAAATTCTCACAATTAGATTTCTAAGCTCGTAGGTATAGGGCAAAACCTCATCTGTATTCAAATGTATAGGTACAGTGATGATAAGTCGAATCTTATAAAATTCAAAGTATTTTGGATTAAAGTAAAATTTTGCAACAATACACAGTTCGTTAGCGCTGATAAAGTGATTTTCCATTGGAGCTAAAATTGCGAAATGACGTGCATCAATCTTTACCGAACTATATTTGCCGTTAACATATAATTCACCCTTTACTACATATATAACCTCCGCAACCTCCTCATGAATATGCATTTCCTCTCCATCTAATTCTCTCACTTCTATTTTACAGGGTCCATTATTTTCAAACTTTATGTTTTCAAACATAACATTCCTCCACTTATTTTCTTTCTGCTATAATCAGTCCTTCACTCTACAACCCACAGGTGGCATGGCGAGAGGCTTCCCTCGAGGTGGTTATAGCTTTAATTTGCTAGTCGCTTAATCTATATATTTTAGTGTTTCTCTTATAATTTCTCTTGGACTTTTCAACATATATCCATCAACTTCTAAATAAAAAAGTATGCAAAATATATTTATTCTGCATACAAAGTATTTCCATGATATTTTTATTTCTGGTGAACCTAGTTCATTCCACATATTTCGAGTGGTACCTGGTACCTTAGCGAGGACAGGCTACCGTCCGAGCTTGCTATTCGTTCACAGTTTGTTCACAACCCTCGGCAGGCTGTGCGTTAATTAAATTTTACACTTTTATACGTAGTTATAATATGAATATTAACTTATTGGAATGAATTTGTTAATACTTTTGCCTTATTAGAGACAAAAATGGCCTATCTTACTAGGCTATTTTTGTTATTTTGCCATCAATTAAACATCTTAAGAGTTTATCAACGCCTAAGATGCCTATAGCTCTTTTCAGATTATAGCTAAAAAAGGCAATACTAACTTCACCATTTACCTTATTAAATCCTCTTAACAATAAATGGGTAAAATTCATACTTCTCTTTAGTGTACCAAATACATGTTCAATTATTTCCTGCCTTTGGCTATATTTAGCTTTATTTTCTTTAGTTCTATTATTAACAATTTCAACAATGTCTTCATTTTCTTTTCTTGTTATCGTTCTTCCGTTCTTTGCTGTAGTACATTTGGCTTTACTTTTACATTCAGTGCATGCTTCGTAATTTACATACTTTTTTTCTGTTGCATCTACTTTTTTAGTTATGCAAAATAGACTGTGTCCTTCTGGACAAATATAAGTGTTATCCTGTGGATTATATTTAAATTTATCAGTAAAATAAACAGAGTTTCCTGTGCTATTGGTAAATGAAGGCTTAGATACATAGCAAGTGATCTGATTTTCTTCACATTCTTTTAAATCAGAGGGTTCAAAATATCCTTTGTCAGCTAAAGATTCTATACTTTGTACATTAAATATTGATTTTGCTTTATTACTCATATTGTACAATTGGCCTTGATCTGCGGAATTATTTGTTACTTCAAATGTAGTTATTAATTTGTTTTTAGAATCTACAGCTGCTTGAATATTATAACCGACATCAGTTCCTTGATGAGCTCCAAATTTAACAGTTTTAGCATCTGGATCTGTAAAGTTTATTTCGTTAACACCATTCACTTCTAGCGTATTTTCAAGTTCAGTATACTCTTGGATTTTACTTTGAAGTTTTTGTATAGCATTAAGAATTTCTTCTTTTTTTAACTGTATTTCTTGACTATTTTCTAATAAATCATTCATCTCAATGTCATGCATATATTCATTTATCTTATTTTGAACTAGTTGCTTCATTTTATTTACTTTGTTTTTACTATAATGTTTTCTCTTGGAAGCTGACGCTTCAATTTTTGTGCCATCAACAGCTATAAGCTCTTTTCCATATAACCCAAGCTCAATACAATATTGAACAAAAGATTCAAAAACTTTTGTTAAAGCATCTATGTTATCTTTTCTGAAGTCTGCTATAACCCTATACTTAGGCTGTAATCCGTTGATTAGCCAAATAACTTCTTTATTTATTTTAGCTTGTTTTGCAAGTTTACGTGAAGATCTTATTCCATTGAAATACCCATAAACAAATAGCTTAAGCATATCCTTCGGATCAAACATTGGTCTACCGACAAAATCATTACTTCCAATTTTAAACCCTAAAGATTCTACGTCTAAAACATCTATTATTTTATCTATAACTCTTACTTCACTATCAGTTTCTACATAATCCTCAGAGCATTCAATTCTTACTTGGCTTCTATCGTTCCCTAAAATATAGTTCATAGATAATCTTCTCCTTTGATATAATTTATAGTTTAATTATACCATAATTGGAGTTTTATTGATATTAATTATAGGTTTTCGCACAGCCTGCCGGGGGTCCTTGCGAAAGGCTTGCCTTGAGCTTGATACCGGGGGTCCTTGCGAAAGGCTTGCCTTGAGCTTGATAGTAAACTGTTCTATCTAATTAATTTATTCTTTTCAGAATAAAATATTTAAATTATCTGAAGCTTTAGAAGTGACGCCTAAATATTTTACTGATTTAGACAATGACTATACAGGGGAATATTCACATGATAATAACTCTGTAGTGATGGAGAGTAGATCTAACTACTTAGTTCACATTAATGAATTCAGAGAAAAAGCCTTAAAACTAATAACTCCTTCTTTAATTTCTGATGGATATACAGTAGAACAACGAGATAGAGGGTCTCTTGGAGATTTAGTTGCAATCAAAGGAAGTAAAACATGGCATATAGATTTTATGTGTATAAAAGATGTAAGTAAATATCCTGTAGGTATGGGAATGGGAAGACAACAGCTTCTTCTTAGATTTGGTAGATTGGCAGTTTATGATAAACCTGTTACAAAATATTCTATAGTTATAGATCGTCATGCTATAGCACAACAATTACTAGAAATTAAACCACTACATCTTAATGTTACTACAAGCGTTATACTTCTTAAAAATGATAGTTACGAAGAACTATTTTTTATGCCTGAAAAGTAAAAAAAAAGTCATCACCTCTAAGCTTTATAAGCTTGCAAAGGTAATGACCTTTTCTTTTTAAGATTTAATTACTGCTTCTAGAACTGTTTTTTCTTATATATTCATACTACTAAAAATACTTAGCATAAATAATAATTATTCTTTCTGAACTTAGCTTGACTATTTTTCACCTTATTAGGCCATACTCCTATATGAGGTGATTAAAATATGAATTGCATTTTTAAAAACTTTACAATAAATAAAAAACTATTACTACTCTACACATTAAACATTTCAGATGTTATATTTACCATAATTCTAATTAACTCTAAATACTTTGTTGAAGGGAACCCTTTAATGGCTTCTTTTTTCAAAGTTCCCATATATGCATTTTTAATTAAATTGATATTTCCTGGATTACTTTTATTCTTTGTGTACATAGTAATTAACCATAATCCCCAAAAACAATTCACTTTTTCTAATAGGCTAATTAACCTTGCTCTTATCCCATATATGCTAGTTAATATATTACATTTAGCCTTCCTAAGTTATCTTTTAATATTATAAAAAAGGGCCATCACCTCGCAGCTTTATAAGCTTGCAAAGGTAATGACCTTGTTATTATTCTTTGTAATTCTCCGCTTTTATTATTCTCTGTATTAATATAATCTATATTAAAGTTTCTACGTCAAAACTATATCCACTGTTTTCGCTTATAAACTGCGCAAATTCTCTATTGTTTGTAAACATAAATGTTGTCCCATTATTATCTATCTTTGCTACAGCACACAATTCCATATCACACCATCCATATCGAGGAATTGAAAAATATCTAACCGTATGAGGCTTTTCATGTCCGAGTCTTTCCACCGTTGATACAATAAAGTCATAGTTAGCATTTAAATTTTCTACAAATTCCCCACTGCAACAATATTCATTGCGGTAAGCCTGAATTAAATCTTCTTTTGATAAAGTAGTATAAAAATAATCAATAGGACTTCCATCTATTACGTATTTAAAATCCTTTTCCATTAATTTTCCCCCCTTAATCCCTATAGTTCTTCTCAAATCTCCAAGCATCCCTACACATTTCTAATATACCTCTTTTAGCTGTCCAGCCTAGTTCCCTTTCAGCCTTAGAAACGTCGGCATAGCAGGAAGCTATATCTCCTGGTCTAAGATTTCATTAATACTTTTATATTTTTTATTGAACTAATTATATCTTTTCTTTTTATAATTAAATATATAATGTAAGATAATGCGTATAATAAAACTGTAATCCAAGAATTCACAAACCATCCTGTTAAAATAAATATGGCTGTCATCATTAATTCTAGCACTATATCTTTATACACTGTGAATCCCAAAATTTGTGATAATAATATTTCTGCTAAAACAGCTCTAAAAGCTAAAAGGATTACTATTGATAATACTGCTAAATCCAAATTTTTAAAAACAAAAGCATTTATAAAAGTTATCATTAAACTAAAAACAAATGATATTAAATTAATTCGTAACATTAGCTTTTCTTTTCTCAATGTTTTTAAATATGTGTTTATTAATAAAGCAGTTTTCCCTTCATAGACACACATTGGAAATAACAACGCCATATACTTTAAACTTTGAGCATAATTAGGTAACCATGCTGATAATATAATTTTGCTTGGATAATATATTAAAAGAACACAAAACATCATTACCATTAAGAAATCTCTCATTGTTATATATATACTCATCAATTTTTTTTTATCAGTTCTTCTTAAAATTGGAAACATTATTATTCCTATAGCATTAATAAATAACATCATCATGTTAGATACACTGAATGTTAGAGACACTTTTCCAAAAGTTGCGACGTCCCATGAGCGTTCTATTCCAAATCTAACAGTACCTATAATCAACATACTAGCTACATTCGCAAACATTAATTTTATCCCAGCATTAATATTTTCAAAAGTTTCTTTGAAACTAAGATAAAATTTAGAAAATTTTATAAATACAATATCTTTACATAAATACATAGCAAATAGTAATGAAATTATTTTCCCAATGAGATCTACCGTTATTATCAATTTATATTCTCTTATTCCGATTACCAAAAAAACTATAAGCAAGCTACAATATAATATTCTGTCTATTATTGTAATTTTAGCATAATCCTTGATTCGATTTGTACTCTGTAGAATATACAATAACATCCCTCTAACATTAACAATTAACATACATATAACTGTCATTTTTATAATAATTATTTTACTACTATCTGCAATAAAAATAGTGGAAATAATAAATATACCAGTTGCTATTATCATTTGTAAAATAACTAACATATAAAACTGTGAAAAAAACAATTTTTTATTTAATTCATCATAATCTTTGCCACCATATCTTAAATAAATTCCATCATTCCATCCAAGTTGCATGAATCCTACATAAGATGAATAAAATAAATATAATTGCCAATATCCATATTCTTCAACACCAATGAGTTTGGGCACAATTAATACTACTAATGTAGAAACCAGTAAAGAAACTAGATTTGATGTTAATGTATATGAAAAATTTTTAATAAAATTAATTGCTTTACTGTTCAATGCTTTAACCTCAACATTCTGTTTATTATTTTCAACTTTATTTAATATATTATTTTATAAGATTGTTAATTTCCTCTTGAATATAATTAAACTTTAATATATCTCTTCCTTCTTCTCTAAAATCTATATTTAATACACTTGAAGCTAAATCAATTATCATCCCTGTATATTTCATAGACATTCCATATTTTTTCCCTACTGATTCTAATGGTACTAATCCACATGGAACATCCTCTAATATATATCTATGTTTTAGAGAACTTGGAGCATCAATAGTTTTATACGCTTCATTATTCTGTATACACTCATATATATTTTGACCTTTTACATTATAAGTTCTTTTTAACCATTCCACAGTAGATTCAACTTCAACCCCTAATCTTTTTGAAACTTGAACCCTTTCTTCATCAATTTTCTCAAGTAGGTTACCAATTGAAGGAGATATCCCATCATAATAATATTTATAAGAGCTATTTTTACTCTCTGTCCATCCAGCATTTAATAATAAAGGAGCACAATGTAATATCATTCCCACATTTCCTACTGATGTTTCAATAATAGATTTTGCTGGCTTAAAGTATTTCCTTATACAATTAGGCAATTTATCAATAATTTTCGAATTTTCTTCCGAATTAAATGTAGATATTAAAACATTAGATTTCATAGCGATAATATTCACAGAATCACTCCCAGTTTTTCTACATGTATAAATAATAGTTTGTGTTTCAGCAATTCTTATCTCTTCTCTCCCGCCATTTTTTCTATAAACATCTAAAAATTCATACGCCCCAAAAGTTCTTCCTGGATTAAGTACAATAAGAACTTTCTTTTTAAGATTAAGAGCAATAAACTTAGCTAGATATTTATGAGAATCAGCAGGCGTAGTAATCAAAATAATATCGGGATTAATTAGAGCTTCCTCTATATCACTAGTAACAAGATCTATTTTTATATTTCCTTTTACTACCCCCTCGCATTTAATTACGCTTGTTTCTTTCAATTTTTTAATATGTTCATCCGTTCTATTCCATAAAGTTACTTTATTACCTTCTGAACTCATATGGGCTGCCATAGCAAGTCCAGAATTACCCGCACCAATAACAGTAATATTCATAATAACCTCCAAACATATAGCCTACTATTTTTAGCCCATTTTCTTTGCTTAATAATTTAATATATCTTCTGATAAAACTAACATTAACTAAACTATTTTTATACTTTGTTCATCTTTATTGTTATTTGTAATTTGCTCCATTTCTAATAACCTTTTTAAACGAGTATCTTCATCTAAAATTTCACCAGTTTCTTTATCATAAGCAACACATTTGCCTTCTACAAATTTTGTTGCTAAATTACCATTAAACTTGCTATTTTTCACTATGTGAACTGCATCAATATATCCATTTTTTATACACTGTGAAAGTACTTCTGCATTTGATAATGGATCTCCGTAATTAGAAAACCTATCTTTAATAAAAGATAATAATACTTTTGCTTCTTTTACAAGTTCATCTTTTCTCGCTATAATTTTTTCGTCTTTTTCCATTGAAAAAGTATCTGATATTGTATGCTTAATTACACCTTTTACTATTTTACAACTTGCTATTACATCATTTGCAGAAGCCGCATGGTCAGCTTCACAATAGGCAACTACGTGAATTATATGTGGTTTTATCGCCATTTGCATAAATGTAGAAGCAGCAAGTTGTCCTTTTGCCACATCAATATCAGCACTAAACAAAGGTAATCCTGCTCTTGTTTCACGATAAGTTTTAAAGTTTTCATCTTCTAATGATTCAACTAACTCTATCATAGCTAATATTCGTGCTAAATCCATAGAAAATGATATTCCATTTGGATTATTAAACATATATTGAGATATATAATGTTTTACTCCCAATTTCTTTGCATTATATGCACTAATATAAGCCATAGCAACAGGTATTACATCATGTGCATCTCGTAACCCCCAATGATGAGGTTCATTAATTTCAACCGGAATATTTCTATCAGCATGCCACTTTATTAGTTGCTGAGCTTCTATAATAGACTTCTCAATTGGTCTAGTACCACGTCCATCTAATTCACTATACCAGCTAAGCGGTATAGCAGTCCAAGCATTTTCTATAGTATCAACAAGCATACTTGCATATTTAAAAACATCTTCTGTTCCGCTATAACAACGCATTAACGGATAATTTCCACATTTAGATGCTTTTTTTAAATCAATTAAATCTTCTGTTGTCCTTACAGGCACTCCCCCTGCACCATCAAATTGTTTTTTCATATTCTTCTGATTAAAAAAATACTGCTGTGCATTTTGATCTGGCCCAATTGATATAACATCTAATACTTTTGCTTTAGAAATTTTCTCGATTCCTTTTATAGTTTGCTCTAAATTAGGTAATCCAAAATGATGCCTTATTATTGGGTAAGGATAATTTTCATTAATTCTTTCTACAAGTGTTTGCCCATGATTATCTATACTATTTGTTTGTTTATCTCCTCTTAAAAAACGTATTGAATCATTTATATCATCTATCCCATCAGAAATATAAGAAAACATTTTATATGCTTTAGCTACCTTAGCAACTGGTTTTGTACCTCCAAATATCCAAATAGGTTCATAGTTTAAATTTTTTCTTCTGTTATCGATTTCTAAAAGTAATTCCTTTACATTTTCAGGAGTCAATCGGTATCCAATTGCAACCATGTCCGGTCTGTATTTATTAATATTTTCAAATAAACATTCAATCGAAACTGCTGGTCCTAAAAACTTAATTTCATATCCTTCTTTTTCAGCAAGTGATAAAAAATGAGCCACCCCTGCTACATGTACGCAGTTCCCTATTGATGCTCCAATCAATATTTTCTTACTCATAAGTAAAATTCCTCCTTGCAATCTGTTCTTCAAAATAGGTCATCACAGTATTAGGCGTTGCGTCATTAAAGACCTCTGCTATTTTTTTGTATTCAATTTGTTTTTCTTTATTTTCCTCAATAAATTTTTGTATTTTTTTTGCATTTTCATATATATTTTTTTCATCTTGTTTTATTAACAATGCTAACGGATACTTATCCAAAACATTTAAAACAGGATCTTGATCTATTTCATAGAAATGTATAATAGGTTTTCCAATTGACATATATTCAAATATCTTACTCGCCATATTATGGCTACGAAAATTACCAATACTTATTAATATATCTGTGTTTGCATATGCTATTTCAAGTTCTTCAACAGAAACATATCCATGACTTCTAATTTTACTATTTTTCATTTTTGAATATTCATCAATTACATCTTCACAATTACCAGCACTATAAAAATCAAGTATAAAGTCACCTTTAATTAATTCAAAAATTTTCAGTGCATAATTAGGAGATCGATACTTTTTATATAATGCACCAGCATATATCAATCTTGTTATATTATCCCTACATGTTGGATTCGGTAAGTTTATATTACATAGCAAAGGATGTTCAATAAAACTAAAGCTTTTAATATCTTGAGGAAACATATTTTCAAAATTAGCCTTTAATTGATGCATTGCAAAAATATGATCTGCAGAAATAATCATATTTTTCTCTAATAGTAGATGAGCTTTTCGTTTCAACTTTCTGTTTATGGCATTTCTATGTAGACTTTTGTTGTTTGTAAATCTATCAAATAAAAATGGTAGAATCATTACTTGTGAATTTTTTTCTTTGTAATTACATGCTGCTACAACCGACTCAAATGGAAGACAAACAGGAATAATTACATCAATATCAATTCCATTCATATGTTTTAAATAACACTCAACAATTTCTTGATTAATATTAACCCTTGATATGTTAGCTTTCAAATAACTTTTTGCTCTAATAAACAACATTTCTACTTTGTTAAATATAGATTTTACTTTATTACTATTGCTTACCTTACCTGTACACTTTTTTCTTTGAAAAAAAGTAGATATATATCCTCTTTTAACAGAATGATTATCTATTACTTCCGTTTCTCCTTCTTCTTTATCACCATCTAGTGTTATTACTGTGACATTATATTGGTTTGACATTTCTTTAGCTATATTATAAGCACACTTAGCTACTGGTGAAAATTTAGGGTAATAATTATCCACTAAAAAAACTATATTTAATTTATTTTTCAATTATATTACCTCTTTTTCTATCTTTTTTTTATAGTTTGTATTATAAAAATAATTAATGGTTTTAAATCATTATTACTCCAAATAGCATGAGTTTTTTTTCCTTTAACTGATTTATACCACTTTAATAAAGATATTCTATGTTCCTTATGACCGTATTTATTTGAAAAAACTGCTCTAATTAAGTCCATAAAATCATATATCCATATTATTTCATTTTTCGAACTAATTGTACCTTCATTGACATCTAGTACTGCATTTTTATATGCTATCCAAGATAAATTAACACCTGCAGCAGTTGCTGAATAATTCCAAAGACCTGGACGAGGATTTATTTCTATCAGTTTAAACAATCCGTCTCGTGAATCCAATTTAAATTCTGTATTTTGAATTCCATGAAAATTTAACGCTTTAATGAATCTAATACCTAATTTACTAATGTCTTCTACATCAACTACCTTGCCAGATGTAATAGTACCAGTTTGAGGTGGACTTTGTCTTATTTTATGTCCAATGGAATATCCTTTTACTATCCCTAACTTATCTGAATACGATGAAAATGTATATAAATTACAAATAGGTCCAGGAATTATTTCTTGAATAATTAATTTATATTTTTCCAATCCTAACTCAACAATTTCTTTTTGCGTTATTTTTAATTCATCATCATTGTTCACTATAACTGCTTTCTTATATACTGAAGAAAACCCTACTGTAACAGCCGGTTTAATTAAGATTGGATATTGTAATTTATTTTTGCAGTTAAATATCTCATATGCATTTTCAGCATAAAATGTTTTAGGACATGGTACTCCTATGCTTTCAGCTTCATGATATAAATAAGATTTATCTAGACATTTTTCTACTTGACTCCAGTCAGACATTAGAATCATAAAATAATCATTTAAAATTGAATAGTTCTTCCCTACTGCATATAGATACCCATCAGTACAACAATAAATAATTCCCTTTTTTTTAATATTTTTCAATTCTTTTGCTAATTCTAATAATGAATTAACAAATGATTGTTCATTTTTTGAGTAATCTTCTATAACGTCGTATGTAACATACTTAGAGTAACACGCAATCCCTTTTTCGCTATCTACTACAATACTAGGTACTTTATTTTCTCCCAAACTTCGTACTACTCCAAGTGCATTGGCATTACTACCAAGTACAATAGGTATATATCTGTATTCACATTTCTCTAATTTTTCTAAATATTTCTTTACCATAAAATTCACCAGTCCTTTAGTTTAAATCTAATTAAACTTTGCTTTTAATCGATAATAATAAAACAATATATTATATCTACCATTCAACTTATTTCTAAAATCTTTTAATGAATCATCTGTAGATATTCCAATCCTTCCTCGTTCTTTAGCCTTGCCAATAGTTGTTAATGGCTTACAATCTGATGTATATATTCTTTCATAATAATTTGATAGTAAAGGACTTGTTTTTTTTGTATATTTCCCATACGGATAACAGAAATCCTTTGTACTATATCCTAACCATTCAGATATTTTTTTGTTACAGTTTTGTATTTCACCTAATAGTTCTTCTTCAGTTGATAAACTAGCATCAACATGAGAATATGTATGTGAACCAAACTCTACTAATCCACTTTTATACATTTCATCAAGCATGTCTTTACTTAAATATTCAGGATGCTTATTTTCTATCATTTTAGGACATATAAATATATTAAACTTTAGCCCAAGCTCTTTCATTAATGGAAATGCCAATTCATAATTAGACCTATATCCATCGTCAAATGTAATCATAACATTTTTTTTATTAGCTAATTTTTTATCTGTAAAATTTCCAACTTCACTAAATAATAAAGTATTATAATTATTTTCTGATAGATATATCATCTGTTCCTTAAAAACAGTGAAATTTGTTTTTTGCAAACTGTACCCCTGATCTTCAACTATATCATGATAGTATATAATGGGGAAAGAAAGTTTACTAGATAATGGCGCTCCTATGATAGGAATCAATTTATATATATTTTTTTTAATAAAAGTTTTAAATTTAACTTTCATTTCATTATTCCTTTCTAAATTTAAGTTTTGAAGTTATAGATTTTTTTACTATATAAAACATAACATAAGGGAAAATTCCATAGTAAGCTAAATTTCTCCAAAATGCTACTGTGTCTGTTCGAACAAAAAACAATGTGAAGCAAAAAATATATAACGTTAAGAACCCTTTAGCTCTATCATCACTTTTTGATGCAATTTCCATTTTGTTAAAAAGCTTAAATAATGCGATTCCAATAATCGGCATTAACAATAAAGAACTATATCCAAAATTGTAATATGCTTCCGCTATAAACGATGAACCGATTCCCCCTGAGGATGTTAAAAAAGATTTAAATACACTATCAACACTAACATTTGCTGCAGGATGTGCATCCCAAAATAAATTAGGAAATAATCTTAAAAAACTTGCAAAATACGTTTCTCCATACACATATTGTATAGAACTTGGACAATATACAAAAACAGTCGCTGTAGCAACCATTGTAAATCCCATTTCTTTTATAAATGAAAATAAAATATTATTCTCATATAAATTAATCAATATATCTGAGACTAAGGATAAGTAGTTACTTGTTTTAGATAATTCACTTCTAATTGATGATACTAAACTTATCATAGTAATCAACAATACTCCTCCTACACCTATCTTAAATAATGATTTTCTATTTAATCCTCCAAAATAATACTTTTTAGCAAGTATCAATGTAACTATAAAAAGAACTGCATCATACCTACTTCCACTCAAAAAATAAAGCAATATGTATACTATCGCTAAGAAAGAAATAAATTTAAAACTCTTACTATCCTTAAACGCTAATATTGCCATAATAAGTGCAGGTATTATAAATGTAGACATAAATCCAGGTATATTAGAAAACCCACCTAACTCATAATAGTCACTTAAAAAAACACTCCCATATCCAGAAGATAAAATGATTTTGATATAATTGCTTCGTATAATAACTGTTGGTAAATATGAAATAACTAATAAAAATATGGATACAATTTTCAAAGCTTTAATTTCAATTTTTTTATTAATAGAATCATTAATTTCATAGCTTAACTGCGTATTTAAATTCCTTGTAGTGATAGTTGCTATAAATGCTCCTATATGAATCAATAACATACACAATAATATAAAAAAGGCAACTGTGTTATATTGTTGAACTGAATATGTGTTGGCAATAGTACGACCTCTATCTAACGGTATCCCAATTACATATAGAAAATGCTGACCAAAGTAAAACATATAAGTACAAGCAACGAATATTAAATATGAATTTATACATGAATTAAATACTTTATACCACGATATAAATATCCATATATAAATCAAATTTGCTATTAATAACATTTTATCATAATTAATTTTGCTAACATCTTGCCATGCAACATAGAATATTATTATTGATATTACAATATTTAATAGTAATATCAATATCGCTTTGCTTTTTGTATTTTCTTTTGATATTTTACTCCTGTAACTATTATTCAAATCTAATATCATTCCTTTCACTGTTAATAGGTTTTATTGAAAATTGTCCACATCAGTGAAGCATGAATCGTATTTTCTGCTATTAATATTAAACCATTTATCACTTTTCCTATCTCATTATCATTTTAAGAATAGTATTATGTTCAACATTTAAATATTCCAGATTACATTTCTCATTGTATACTATTTTTCCTTTAATAACTAAGTTCATCAATTCAAAAAGCTCATTTTCATTAAATGGGTCAAAAAAATATGCATTCTCATATCCATTTAATATTTCATGAGAAAATGGACAATCAGAAGCTAATATCATACCTTTATGTAACCTAGCTTCATGCATTGGAAGTCCATAAGTTTCGATATATGAAGGAAACACTAAAATCGATTTTGTGTATAATTTAAAAACCTTCTCTCTTGAAATACTACCAACGAACTCTATTGAGAGTTCGTTCCCTTTCACATCATTATATAGTTTATCAATATGATTATTTTCGTTGCCTTTTAATGTGAAAATAACCTTATAATCTTTGATACCCTCTTTTTTTAGTCTTTTGCAAGCATCTACTATTACTTTATGATTTTTATACTCAAATTCACTAGCTGGATAAAAAAATGTATTAAATACTTCTTTTTGGGGTTCAAAATAATTATCTATAATAATATTTACTCGTGGTGATATTACATTAATCTTATCCCTATATATTTTTGCTTTCTCAATGCATGCGTTCTTTATCCATTCAGACTGAACAATAACCCTATTTGCTTTCTTAATAGATTTGACAATATTCCTTCCAATTAAATTTTGATATATCCACAAATGTTTATTTTCTTTAAAAGTAAATTTATAATCAACAAAAGGTAATGAATTATGCATATATAAAACTTGTTCTACCTTTGTGTGTGGAATAATAATATTTTGAAAAGATAACACCTTCTCTACATTAAACTTTTTAATTAATTTGGGTGCTATTACATTATCAAAATATAATCTATGAAACCAACTTTTCTTAATCCAAGGAAAATTTAAAACTCTTATATTCTCTGTTTCTTCTAATTTAGGTCTACTTAGAACAAAAATCCAATTAATATTTTTATCTGGCTTTTGTTTTATTTCATTGTAAAAATCATTTAATATGGATAATGCACCAACTGTTTCTGCTGGAACATTAAAAACCATTATATTCATGATTTTCTCCACACCATTCTATTAACAATCCCAGTATAACTCTGAATTATCTTAACAATCTTTACACTAACATTTTCATCAACATAATTCGGTACATCTATGCCTAAGTCATTATTTTTATTCATTTCAACTGCCATATCTACAGCTTGTAGTACTTGTTCAGTAGTAATGCTTCCAATTACAAAGTTACCTTTATCAACTGCCTCTGGTCTTTCTGTACTTGTTCTTACTGATACTGCTGGAAATTTAAAGTATGAAGCTTCTTCAGGCACTGTCCCACTATCTGATACTACACAAAAAGCGTTAAGCTGCAAATTATTATAATCTGAAAAACCAAAAGGTTGTAAGCTTCTTACATTTGGATGGAATTTAAATCCACGTTGTTCAATAAACTTTTTACTTCTTGGATGAGTACTATATATTACAGGCATATTGTAATTCTCAGCCATTGCATTAACAGCATTCATTAATGCTAGAAAGTTTTGCTCGTTATCAATATTTTCCTCACGATGAGCTGAAAGTAGAATGTATTTCCCTTTTTCCAAGCATAAAGTTTCAAGTACTTTACTATTTTTTATCTTTTTAATATTTGATGTAAGAATCTCTGCCATAGGTGAACCTATAACATATGTTCTTTCTTTTGGTACACCTTCATAGTTTAAATATCTCCTTGCATGTTCTGTATAGCATAAATTTACATCACTTGTATGATCAACAATTCTTCTATTAATTTCTTCAGGTAAATTCTCATCAAAACACCTATTACCAGCTTCCATATGGAATATTGGAATTTTTAATCTCTTAGCAGATATCACACTAAGACATGAGTTTGTATCTCCAAGTACAAGTATTGCATCTGGCTTTACCTTTGTCATTAACTCGTAAGACTTAGCTATAACATTACCCATAGTTTGTCCAAGATTATCACCTACAACTCCAAGGTAATAGTCTGGTTCTCTAAGTCCTAATTCCTCAAAAAACACTTCATTTAAGGTATAGTCATAGTTCTGACCTGTATGTACCAATATATGTTCAAAGTACTTATCGCATTTTTTTATAGTCTCTGATAATTTAATAATTTCTGGACGTGTGCCCACTATTGTCATTACTTTTAATTTACTCAACGCTGCCACTCCTCTTTATTTAAAATAATGTGGATAAAGCTCTTTATGATTATTAATCCATTCTTTCATCTCTATCACCATTTGTTCATAGCTAGGTACCTCAAATGAAAAATCTTTTCTCTTATTAACAAGAGATTTATTTAAATTCACTGCATTACTTGGTAAAATATTAATCTTTCCATATCTCATATGCTTATTAAATAAACCAAGCAAATTAAACTTGCTTATGCTTTCATTGTTCACAAGATTATATATACCTGTTAGATTTTCCATTACCGCTCTTTCCATTGCTTTAGCAAGTGTTAAGGTTGTAACACCTGTCCATATAGCTTTGGAATATCCATTGATAGTACCACTTTGCTTCATAAACCAATTAAATAGTCCAATTCCATTCTCTTTCATATCAGGACCAACAATTGAATTTCTAAATGTCAAATTCTTATCATCTTTTACTTCACCAAGTGCCTTTGTTCTATCATAAAAAGTTTCACCATCTGGAAAACTATCCTCACTATAAGAACCCTGCTTTCCTGAAAATACACAATCAGTACTCATATGAATAAATTTTGTTTTTGTTTCACTAAGTGCATCTGCAATTAAGTGAGGCAAGTAACTGTTAAGATATACGGCTTTTGATGGATCTCTATCGCAATCTTTGTTTAAAACACCTATGCAATTTATAACTACATCATAGTTACCTTCTTTCAGCATTGATGTTACAAAAGCTTTATCCATAGCATCTCCATTTATATTCTTACAATAAGGAAATGGACTTTTAGAAAAAGCTGTTACATCATGACCTTGCTCATGTAAATATATTGATATAGTATGTCCCGCCATACCAGTTGCACCTAATACAAGAAATTTCATATATTATTCCTACCTTTCACTTATCTTAATTATGTTCTTCTTTAGTAACAGCAGCTTCTTTCATAGTATGCCATAGCTCTAATTCTTCTTTTATATAATCAAGTGCTAATAATTTTTCTTTAATTTGTTCTACAGTTAAAATTTCTGTGTTATGAGAGTTATACTCTTTTTCTATAGATAACTTTTCATTTCCTATTTCAAAATATTTATCATAGTTTAAATCTCTTTTATCAGCTGGAACTCTAAAAAATCCTCCCATATCTTCTGCATGAAGATATTCTTCTTTAGTTAATAGCGTTTCATAAAGTTTTTCTCCATGACGTGTACCTATTATTTTAATTTCATTATCAGCATCAAATAATTCTTTAACTGCCTGTGCTAAATCTCTAATAGTTGATGCTGGTGACTTTTGAACCATGATATCTCCTGGTTCTGCATTTTGAAATGCAAACACCACAAGTTCTACTGCTTCATCTAAACTCATTAAAAACCTTGTCATATCTGGATTCGTTATTGTTAATGGCTGTCCATTTTTTATTTGCTCTACAAATAAAGGAATTACAGAACCACGTGAAGCCATAACATTTCCGTATCTTGTTCCACAGATAACAGTTTTATTTGGAGAAACAGTTTTTGATTTTGCTACAAATACCTTTTCCATCATAGCCTTTGATATTCCCATAGCATTGATAGGATAAGCAGCTTTGTCTGTTGAAAGACATATTACCTTTTTTACTCCATATTCTATAGCCGCTGTTAGTACATTATCAGTTCCAAGAACATTAGTTTTTACAGCTTCTAATGGAAAAAATTCACAAGAAGGAACTTGTTTTAATGCTGCTGCGTGGAATATATAATCAACTCCATGCATAGCATTTTTCACAGAAGCTAAGTCTCTAACATCACCTATATAAAATTTTATCTTGTCGTTTTTATATAGCTTTCTCATATCATCTTGTTTTTTCTCATCCCTTGAGAAAATACGAATTTCACCAATATCTGTATTTAGAAAGCGATCAAGTACTGCATTTCCAAAACTTCCTGTACCACCTGTTATTAACAATGTTTTTCCTTTAAACATATTTCTTTCTCCTTTACTAAATTACTCAATATTTTTTTAAGTTCATCCATATACTTTTCTTTGGTGAAATGATTAATAAAATATCTTCTCCCATTTTCACCACAATCCTTATATTTATTAAAATTCTCTATAAAATCTTTCATGGCTTCTGCCAAAGCTTTAGAATCACTAGCTTTAACACAAATACCACATTGAGACTCATTAATTACATCTTGGGCAGCCCCATTAATCGCTCCGATTACAGCTTTCCCTGCTGCCATATACCCCTGCAATTTTGAAGGCATTGTTAGACCTATTAAATTATCTGCTTTTAATGTTAGAAGGCAAGCATCTGCCATTTTATAAAACTCCGGCATTTCATCTAATGGATGTCTTCCATGAAAAACTACTATATTCTCAAGTCCCTTTTGTTTAACTATAGACTTGCTATTTTCTAAATATGATCCGTCTCCTACAAAATGTACTTTAAACTTAGGAATATGCTTGATTTTTTCAGCAGCATCTAAAATACATTCAATATCTTGAGCTATTCCTATATTCCCCATAAAAACAAAGTCAGTTATATCATCTACTGGTGTAAAGTCCATTTTTGAATAAATATCTTCTGCATGTTGAGGAATATATGATATTCTTTCAATTGGTATTGAGTGTTCTTTATTAAAATACTCAACAAAAGGTTTTGACGTAACCGTGATAGCATCACACTTTGAATAAAGATATCTACTAAATTTCTTAACACTTCTATAAATAACATTATTTTCGTCTGATATGATATTTTTTATTGATTCAGGCCAAATATCACAACAATATAAATACAAAGGCTTCCTAGAACGTTTTTTCATAATAACGGCTGGAAACACCATTGTAACAGGTGAAAGTTGGTAAGAAAAAATAATATCAAATTCTTTTTTTAGAAACAGTGTCTTTAAAGAAGCTGACATCATATAGCTCATATAATTTAATGCCATTCCAACTGCACCTTTTCTTCTACCTATTTCAAAACAACGGATTATTTCAACTCCATTGATATTTTCTTTTCTATTTTTACCCCATCGATATTCACTTGGTATTTTTCCAGTTGGATAGTTTGGTAAGCCCGTCAGTACTGTCACTGAATGACCATCTTGTACCAATTGTTCACTTATATCGTTTATTCTAAATTGTTCAGGGTAGTAATATTGGCAAATAACTAATATTCTCATACTAAAATAGACTCCCACATATTATTTGACAGTTTTTAAATACTCTTCAATTTCTATTTTTAATCCTTCACTAAAAGGCATAGGTCTATATCCAAAATCTCTTTTTGCAGCAACATGTGGAAAACTTCTGTCTTCTCCCATTCGCTGAACTTTCTCTATGTAATCAATTTTTCCAAAAGTAACCAATTTAAGACATCTTGCCATAAATACACCCACCCCTAAAGGCACACTAATAAAGGTTGTTTTTTTATTTAGATTATCACTTATTAATTTAAACATTTCTAACATACAGATTGGTTTTTCCCCTGATAAAATATAATCTCCACTCATAATATCTTCATTACTTAATACTTGGTAATATGCCTTACCAAGATCTCTTCCATTCACCGGTTGTAGCAAGTTTTTGCCGTGAGAAATAACTGGAAATAATCTAAGCTTGTCTACCATCTTTATAAATACAATCATATTTCTATCATTTAAGTAACCGTAAATCATAGTAGGTCTTAAATATATAAGACCTATTTTAGAGTTACTCTCTGTGATAATTTTTTGTATAGACATTTCAATATTTTTATACTCTTCTGATGCACTTTTATATTTTGAATAAATTCCAGTTGTATGAACAACTATTGCTCGTCTAACATTGTTTTTGACAGATGCTTTCATCAACGTAACCGAATAAAAAATTGAACCTATATGGACAACAGTATCTACTCCAACCATTGCTTTATTCATAAGTTCTTCATCCGTCAAATCACCAGCAACTTTATCTATCTTAAGTCCACTATTATCCAACATTGAAGTGTCAGATGTTTCTCTAACAATACAACGAACAGTTCCTTCATATTTATTATCAATAAGTTCCTGCAGAAAGTATCTTCCGCTATGCCCTGTAATTCCTGTAACTAATAACATCTTTTCACCTCTAATCCCTTCCCCATTCTCACTTCGCCCTAACCATTCAATCATTATGCATTTAAAACACTTACAAATCAATGCTTAATTCTCAATTCATCATAATTACAAAAACGGAACATCCTCATCGTCGTTATCATTAATAACATCATTCTTTAAATGAATACTACACTTAACTTCTCCATCCATATAATTAACTTCGCTATGTTTAGGGCATATATCATTACCATAGTCTTGTAAAAACTTTTCAAATACTATATCTGAATGTCTTATATTTTTTTCATATAAATAAATCTTATATAATCTCTCCAACTGCTTACAATTACTAAAACAAATTTTTTCTTCTGCCTTTTCAACCTGCTCTATATAATATGGAACTGCTATTGCAGCTAATATAGCAATAATTGCTATTACTATAATAACCTCTACCAATGTAAATCCTTTATTTTTATGCTTTATCCTATCTTTATAAGTCATAATCATAACTCCTTGTATATGTTGTTTAAGAAAAATACTATTTAACTATTTCCAATTAAATACTTACCATATTTATATTTTTTAAACAAACATTACACATTCTTGTGACTACAAAGATACAAAGTAGCTTAAATAATCAATTATATATCTATTTTATGAATATTTCCATCAAAAGGACACCGAATCCCTCTGAACCTCAACTTCATTCCCTTTCACTACTTCCTTAACTCCACCTTCTAGTACTCCATCTCTCTTCAGTACAATAACAACAGTTCCAATGAAGCATTTCACGTCCATTTTTACTCCCAAATTTTCAACATAATCTCCGTCATACCTAGCCTTGTCTTCAATGGTTACTGTATCTCTTCCATTGATTTGTGCCCATCCTGTGAGACCTGGACGTATGTTATTAGCTCCATACTTATCCCTTTCTGCTATTAAATCATATTGATTCCATAGAGCAGGTCTAGGTCCAACTATTGCCATGGAGCCAGCTATTATATTCAAAATTTGTGGCAATTCATCTAAACTAGTCTTTCTTAAAAACTTACCAACCTTAGTTATATACTGCTCTGGATTTTTAAGGAGATGGGTTGGCATGTCCTTAGGTGTATCTATTCTCATAGTGCGAAACTTCAAAATATTAAAATGAGTTTTATTAACCCCGACTCTCTTTTGTTTAAAGAAAACTGGACCTTTTGAGTCAAGTTTTATAGCTATAATAATTATTAAAAATAATGGTGATAATAAAATTAATCCTATAAGTGCAAGTATAAAATCAAATAATCTTTTAACTTTTAAATACAAATAAATCTCCCCCTTAAATTAAAATAATATTATGACCTATTACTTCATCCCTTTGTATTATTATATTCTATAACCTGACCACTATTAATTTTAGATAATTCAGCAATGCTGCAATTAGATTTTATCACTGCTCCACAGTCTATATGGCATCCATAACCAATGGTGGCATCATGATCAATAATAGTTCCAATGCTTATAATAGAACCTTTTCCAATCTTTGAGTTTGTATTTACCACAGCTTTAGCTTCTACTACTGTACCTAAAGATACTGTAGCTGATGGACTAATATATGCCCTAGGATGAATTAAAGTTGGAATTTGAAATTTATTCTCCTCAAGTTCTTCAATCCACTCCATACGTAGTTTATTATTTCCAAAGGCTGGTATTGCATAGGAGTATTCTTCTATAAATTTCGAATTTTCAGAGCATAACCCTATGGCTTCATTAGAGTAATCATCTAAAAAGTCTATTTTATTAAATATCCCCATAGCTTCTGCTACTTCCTTAACAACATGACCATGGCCCCCAGCTCCTAAAATTATTAAATTCTTATTTGAGTTATGATTTGCCATATAATAACCCCCTAAAACTTCATTTTCATCTTTATATTTTTCTTAATTAAGACTGCCCACCAATTCTTAATTTATAAAACCAGATAAAAATAACCCACCGCTATCTTTTACTAACTCATATACCATAAATTTCCCCTTCAAACTTATAGTTTTCCTGAATTAGCAAGATAAAGGTGGGTTGCGCTACTAACTCCCTGTAGTCCAAGCGCCCAAGTACAGACTACATTTCATAATTCCCTTTAAATTTAAGTTATTTATGTCGAATTTTATTTAACCCCTATCAGCTGTAAAAAGTTCCCCCAATTTCCCGACCTTTATACAACCGATACACCCAGTTTAAATTTATGTACATTGAACAAAGTTTACATTATTTTCTAAATATATTGAAAATCCCACTTTGTTTTTTAATTTTTTCTCCTTGAAAGTTCACCTTATTATTCATTATGATTTCCTGAGAAATGTTCTCCATCTGCCTTACATATCCAGGGTTTATTCTTTCTATAGCCCTTATCCCCCTTGTCATATCTGTTGTTCTAACATCAGACCTATGACCATCGGAACCAACAGTGCTATATATTTTATGCTTTACAAATAATTTAGCAGTCTTTTTAACTCCACCACCAAAGTCTCCTGCTATGCTACCTGTGTTTAGTTGAAATAAAAACCCCTCTTCAATAAACTTATTTATTAATTCCGGGGCTTCTATAAACTTTTTATACCGCTCAGGATGAGCAATGATAGGTACAACTCCCTTTAATTGAAGTTCATAGATATCATTTATAACTTCATCCACAGAAAACTCTCTTAAAGGAAATTCTATTAACATATATCTACTATTTTCTATGGTACCTATATCACCACAGTTATAGCTTTCTAGGATTCTACTAGTATAGTAAACTTCTTGCCCACAATATATTTCTATATCTATGTCCTTATTTTTAGCTAAAGTTTTTAATTTAGCTACTTCTTTTTTTATTTCTTCATAAGGTACTTGAAACCTACCCCTAAAAAAATGGGGAGTGGCAACAATTCCTGTGGTTCCTGACTTTTTTGCTAATTTAAGCATGTCTACAGTCATATCTTCATCTTTAGATCCATCATCCACTCCATGAAGTATATGGCTATGAAAATCTATCATAAGCACTCCTCCAACCTTTAAGTGAAATTTTATATATTATTTATCACCATAATAGTAATAGTAATTATTTCTCTTTGTATCTACTCCATTTAATACTGTACCGATGATGTTAGCGTTAACCTTTTTTAAAAGGTTTATAGAATTTACAACAGAATCTTTTTTTGTTTTTTCTGACCTTATAACAAGTAATGTTCCATCGGCTCTATTAGATAGTATTTGAGCATCAGTAACGGCTTGTACTGGTGGAGTATCTAATATTACATAATCAAAAATCTTTTTTAAGGCCTCTAGGAGCGCCTTCATTGATTTTGAACCTAACATCTCAGATGGGTTAGGTGGGATTTTACCCGAAGTTAATATTGTAAGATTTTTATTATGTCTATGTCCTACTACAGAAATACTTTCTTTTCCAACTATTACATCAGAAAGTCCTGTTGTATTAGATATTTCAAACTTTTTATGTAATGATGGTTTTCTTAAGTCACAATCTATAAGTACCACCTTTTTATCTCCTTCAGCTATAGATAATGCCAAGTTTCCTGCTGTTGTACTCTTCCCTTCTCCTGGTTCTGCACTAGTTACTACTATTACTTTATATTCCTCATCAAAGGATGAATATTGCAAATTTGTCCTTAGTGTTCTATAGCTTTCTGCAGCTATAGACTTAGGATCTTTTTCTACTATAAACATTAATTTCTCTCCTTAAGTAAAAATTTAATAAGTTTATCTTCTGTAATCTTCTACTGCTCAATGTTGGGTATAGTTCCTATTACAGGAATATCTAATTCTTTTTCTATTTGTTCCCTATTTTTATATGTATTATCTAAAAATTCTAGTAAAAAGCTTATTCCTACACTTACCATTAATCCTAGTAAGAAAGCTATAGCTATATTCATTTTTTTATTAGGACTCACTGGAATTTCAGGAATTTTTACTGATTCTATAACTTTTATATTACCATTTGGCACCAAAATCTTAGATGTAGTTACAAACTCATTTGTTATAGCTTGTACCATGGTAGCTGCCTTATCCGGATTATTATCATTAATTTTAATTTGAAGGATTTGAGTATCAGCTACAGTTACCACTGTAAGCTTCTTAAGAACTTCATCTTCTGTTAGATTGCTATTAGCAACCTTTATAGCTCTACCTACTAAATCTCTAGTTTTTATGGCTTCAGAGTAAGTCTTCATTAACTTTTGATACATGGCTATCTCACTTTGATCATAACCCGCTACTGCTCCAGCTCCTGCTTCCTTACCTATAAATAACTTAGTACTCGCTTCATACTTAGGACTTATTAAAAAAAAGCTCACCAAACCTGATAATAAAGTAGTAAACATAGTTACTATCAGTATCATCTTCCACCTTTTCTTTAACATTTCTATAATTTCTCCAAGGCTAATTACTTGTTCTTCCAAAATTATTATTCCTCCGTTTCCATCTTGTGTTCATCATCCTAGGTAAGATTTTATAGGTCTATCTTTGGTATTATTCCTAAAACTGATATGTTTAATTCTTGTTCTAATATATCTTTATTTTTATAGGTGCTATCCATAAATTCTATAAGGAAGATAACTCCTATTCCCATAAATATTCCTAATACCATAGCAATTATAAGTCCCATACTCTTATTAGGACTTACTGCACTTAATGGAAATCTAGGTTCTTCTATAACTTGTACATTTCCATTAGGAACTAGCTCTGTGGATAATTTAACAAACTCATCTTTTATAGAAGATATTAACTTCACAGCTTCTTCTGGGGAGCTGCTTTTATACTTTATTTCTATAATTTGTGTATCAGCTAAGGATACCACTGTTAAATTTTCAACTGCTTCTTTAGGCTTTATTTCTAATCCTGTTTTATCTATAGCACTTTTAACTAAATCTTCAGTTCTAATAATTTCAGCATAGGTCTTTAATAATTTTTGATACATTTGTATATCTAAAATATTATATCCTTCTTGCTGACTTTCATCTTTACCTATAAATACCTTAGTGGTTGATTCATATTGTGGAGTTATTAGTAAAAATAATGCTATTGATGCTACTAAGGTAGAAGTCAAAGCAAATACTAATATAATTTTCCACTTTCTTTTTAAAATTTCGAAGATGTCATTTAAACTAATAATATTTTCTTCCAAATTAACTCTCCTTATAAAATCAATTTATACATATTACAACACATTATGTATATTGGAACTATATATTAAAATATAATTTGAATATCTAGTTGTAACACCCGTATAATAGTACATATTTCTTTATATTTCAATTACATACATAACTGTAACATTTATATAATACCATATTTCCAGTAACTTTACCAGTAAAAAACCAACGTTACTAGTAATATTATGTATAATTATGAATAATAACCTAATGTATTCTACAATATCCTTGATTTTGCGCCTATATATACTATTATTTTTATTATTAGTTGATAATTATATCATCGTATCAAGTTCATAAAAATTTATAATAAATTTCATGGAATAATTACCCATTGAGTATTTGTTTATATTTACACCTACAAAATATGGTGATAGAATTAGGTATAGAGAGGAGTGTAACTATGTCACAAAACAAATTTGTTCCTAATCAAAAAAGAAAAAAGAAGAAACGCTCCCTGGGATTTAAAATTTCTATGGGAATTCTAGGAGTATTCATATTTATAATAGCTATTGGAGCAGGATATTTTTATTTCTTATATAATAAGATGGATACTGTAAAGATAGACAAATCTCATCTTAGTATTACTCCAAAGGAAGAACTTAAAGAATATGAAAGTCATGAATCTATAAAAAATATAGTTTTATATGGTATAGATGCAGAAGAGGGACAAGCGGGACGTTCTGACTCCATAATGATAGCTACCATTGATCCAATTCATAACAAAGTTAAAGTAACTTCAATTATGAGGGACTCCTATGTTAACATTCCAGACCATGGTATGGATAAAATAAATCACGCCTATGCCTATGGAGGTGCTCCCTTAGCTATTAGGACCTTAAATGAAAATTTTGGACTTAATATAGAAGATTTTGTATCAGTAAACTTTTCTTCACTACCACAAATAATTGATATACTAGGTGGAATTACTATTGATATCACAGAAGAAGAAATATCACATATACCCGGTGTATCTTCTACTGGGCCTACATTATTAACAGGTAAGCAAGCTTTGGCCTATTCTAGAATAAGATATGCTAGTGGTGGTGATTATGAAAGAACTCACAGGCATAGAAATGTAATGTCTGCAGTGTTTACTAAAGCTCTTGCTGCACCTCCGAAATCTTACCCTAATATTCTAAACAATATTCTCCCTCTAGTTCAAACTAATCTAAGTTCTGGTGATTTTGTATCTCTAGCAACTAAGGTAGTTGGTTTAGGAAGTGGAAATTTAGAACAAGAAAGATTCCCAAGGGACGGAGACGGAACAGGGGATATGAGCACTGGAATATACTACCTAAAGTTTGATATTGAAACTGTTAAAAAACAAATGAGAGATTATATATTTAATGATAAGAAATAATAAAGAAAACACCAACCATTTAAAATAGTTGGTGTTTTTTTTATTTACATCCATAATGTTAATGATATTATCTTCCATACTCATCATCAAATCTTATAATATCATCTTCTTCTAAATATTCTCCCATCTGTACTTCAATTATCTCTAGAGGCACTTTTCCTGGGTTTTCAAGTCTATGCTTTTGTCTTGGTTTTATAAAAATACTCTCTCCAGCTGGCACTAGTTTCTCTACGTCATCTATAGTTACCCTTGCTATACCTTTTACAACAATCCAATGTTCGCTTCTATGATGATGCATCTGATAACTTAACTTTTTCCCTTGACTTACTTTAATTCTTTTTATTTTATATGAATTTTTTTCCTCTTCCAGAACTTTATAGTTCCCCCAAGGTCTATAATCTTCAATAGGGTATTCTATTCTGCTATCATCCTTAGATTTTAAAATTTCCACAACTTCTTTTACTCTTTGAGACTGCTCTTTTTTACATATTAACAATGCATCTCTATTATCTACTACAATTAGATTATCAACTCCAACAATAGATACTAGTTTTCCTTTTTCTGAATAAACATAATTATTCTTTGAATCAATAAGTATATTGTTACTATCACAAATATTATTATTTTCATCTTTTTTAAAAATATCATAGAAAGAATCGAAACTACCCAAATCATTCCACCCAATATCTACAGGTGCTACAGTAACATTTTTACTTTTTTCCATGATGGCATAATCAATTGAAATCTTTTCATCAATCTTACTAAAAGCCTCTTTAATATTATTACTAGTTTTAAAGGCATTATAAATATTTTTTGCATAGAGTTTTACTTCATTTATAAAAAATTCAGTGTTAAACATAAATATGCCAGCATTCCAATAATAACCCTCTTCCACGTATGTAACTGCCACTTCATACTCTGGTTTTTCCTTAAAAGCTTTTACTTCATAACCATTTAATTTCTCACTTCCAGGTGCAATATATCCATATCCAGTATTAGGCCCGTCTGGTTTAATACCAAAGGTTATTATAGAATCTTTAGTTAACTCCTCAGAATTTTTAATAATCTTTACAAACTCTTGACTTTTTAAAATCATATGGTCTGAAGGGAATACTATAACATTATCATTCTCTTTTTTAACTATCTCATTAACTCCAGCATAAATGGCTGGCAAAGTATTTTTAGATTCTGGTTCAATGATAATATTAGATTCATTACATTTATAACCTAATTCTTCTACTGCACCCATAACTAAAAATTTATACTTTTCATTTGTAACTACATATATTTCATCTAAATTTACTAATAATAAACTTCTTTTAAATGTATCTTGAAATAAGGATGAACTATCTCCTTGCAACTTTATAAATTGTTTTGGATATCTATCACGACTTAGTGGCCAAAGTCTTGATCCACTTCCACCTGCTAAAATTATTACTTTCATACCTTAATCTCCTAACTGAGTACTTTAAATTTAATCGGAGTAAATAATTTCAATATATTACAATCTCCAGTAAACCATAGTATCTGTATCTACACTATGTTTATCCATAATGCCTTTTACATCTATGAATACATCTTTTTCTACTTCATCTTTAGCTGCTGCTACTTCATCTAAAGCTTCGCTTCTATATAGTGGAGTAAAATCTTTTATGGTCATTTCTCTGTAATTATGATGAGATACAGCAAGGATAATAGCATCTACATCTTTAATATCTTCCATAGAAACCATATCTATTCCATACTCATGTTTAATTTCTTCCTTACCTGCTACAGGGTCTGTGGCTAATACATTTACTCCATAGTCTTTAAGTTCATCTATGATATCCACTACCTTTGTATTTCTTGTATCTGGACAATCTTCCTTAAAGGTAAGTCCAAGAACTGCTACCTTAGCATTTTTAACTCGCTTATTAGCTTTTATCAAACTTTTTACTGTGTTCTCTGCGATATACTTAGCCATTCCATCATTTATGTTTCTTCCAGCAGCTATAACCTTTGATTCAACACCAACCTCTTTAGCTCTGTGGATTAGGTAATATGGATCTACTCCAATACAGTGTCCTCCTACTAAACCTGGGTTTAGCTTTATAAAGTTCCACTTACTACCTGCAGCATCTATTACAGCTTTAGTATCTATACCCATTCTATCAAAGATCATAGCAAGTTCATTAACGAAGGCTATGTTAACATCTCTTTGACAGTTTTCTATTAATTTAGCTGCTTCTGCAACCTTTATGCTTTCAGCTCTATATACTCCAGCTTCTATAACTAGTTCATAAGCTTTAGCAACTGTATCTAGAGTTTCTTCATCCATACCAGATACTATCTTCATTATGTTTTCTAATCTATGAACCTTATCACCTGGGTTTATTCTCTCTGGAGAATATCCTATTTTAAAATCTTGTCCGCAAATAAGTCCAGATTCTCTTTCTAGGATTGGTACACAGATTTCCTCTGTTACCCCTGGATATACTGTAGATTCATATACTACTATAGAACCTTTAGTTAAGTTTCTTCCTAAAATTTCACTAGCACCTATAACTGGTCTTAGATCTGGAGTTTTATCTTCATTAGTTGGAGTAGGTACTGCAACTATGTGGAAATTACATCCTCTTAATTTTGTCTCATCACTTGTAAAATCTACAGCAGATGCTTTAATAGCTTCATCTCCAACTTCATTAGTTACATCTACTCCACTTAAGTACTTATTTATCTTTTCCTTGTTTACATCAAATCCAACTACAGGAGCCTTTTTAGCAAAAGCTACTGCTAAAGGCATTCCTACATAGCCAAGTCCTACTAAGGATATTTTTAAATCTTTCATTATATCGTCTCCTACTGTTCAAATTAGCAATTATTATTTTAAGAAATATTGATATATTTTTAACAATTAATTAGATTTATCCAACAACCTGGTTGTTGTTGGATAAACAAAGCCTTTATTAATTATAAAATTCTTTTATACATCCACATATATATTCAACTTCTTCATTAGTAAGCTCAGGATATATAGGTAATGCAAGAATTTGCTTACACATCTTTTCAGTTACTGGGAACTGACCTTCTTTGTATCCTAGGTACTGAAAACACTTTTGTAGGTGTAATGGCTTTGGATAGTATATACTAGTTGCCACACCCTTAGATTTCAAGAACTCTGCAAGACCATCTCTGTTTTCAGCAAAGATATTAAATACATAATAAACATTTTTTTGGTTTGCTGCCTTAATGCCTTGAACTTTTACACCTTCTACATTTTTTAATCCTTCAGTGTAAAGCTTAGCAACTCTTCCTCTATTTTCAATGGCATTGTTTATATATTTAAGTTTAACTCTAAGCACAGCTGCTTGCATAGCATCTAATCTTGAGTTATAGCCTATATAGTCATAGTGATATTTCTTTGATGCTCCATGAACTCTAAACATACGGCACATATCTGCTAGTTCATCACTATTAGTAACTATCATTCCCCCGTCACCATATCCACCTAAGGTTTTAGTAGGGAAGAATGAAAACACACCCATATCTCCTATGGTTCCTGCATGTCTATACCTCTCTTCACCTTCCATTTGCCATCTCATTCCAAAGGCTTCAGCTGCATCTTCTAACACCTTTAAATCATGTTTCTTAGCAATTTCCATTATCTTATCCATATCACACATTTGATTGAATAAATGTATCGGAAGTACTCCTACAGTATTATCATTAATAGCCGCCTCTAATTGACCTACATCCATACCACAAGACTCTTCATCTATATCAACAAACACAGGTTTTCCACCATGCTTTGCAAGACAAGATGTAGAAGCTAAAAATGTAAAAGGTGTAGTTACTATTTCTTTATCATCACTAAAACCAAGGATATCTGATGCAATAACTAAAGCATCTGTTCCTGATGCCACTCCTATGGCATGTTTAGCCCCAGTAAAATCTTTTATTTCTTCCTCAAAGGTTTTAACTTCATTTCCTAATATAAAAGCTCCACTATCTATTATATTTTTTATAGCTCCATCAAATTCATGTTTTTTTTCTTTATATTCTCTTTGTGATTCGTAAAAATTGATTTTCAAAAAAATCCCTCCTAATTTACATATACAAATTGTACACCAACTTGCAAAAAAATAAAATATCTTTTCTTATGTTTAATAAAATTTCAAAATTTCATATTTATCAAATATAACACAAATTAGGTATTATACCATCTAGTAATATATTATCAGTCTTTTTCTTTGAGATTATGATATATTTCTTAATTATTTTAAGATACATAAGTATATTATTAAATTTTCTTGTTTTAAAACCATTTGCTAACATAAGTTTAGTAAGTATACGCAAACTTAATATTTTTTTATACATATAAAGATAAAAATATAACACCAAATTCACTTTAAAATTATTTCATCTAAAAATATCTTTAAAATAAACCTGGTGAGCAATTTGCATTAAAATATTATATTCTATTTTAAACTATATAATCTCTTTAATTATTACATAACATCTTTTGATTCAAAGGTGTGATAATTTGCTTGTACCACATTCTCTTTTCCATTAACTATGTCTTCTTGCTTAAAAACCTTAAAAAATGTAATAAAAAGTATTTTCATGTCAAATATAAAGCTTTGTCTGTCCATATATTCAATTTCTAAATTGATTTTCTTATATATGGATATACTATCTCTACCATTAATTTGAGCCCATCCCGTAAGTCCCGGTGTTAATTTATGAATACCATATTTAGTTCTTAATACAAGCAATTTTTTTTCACTTTTATTAATATCATTAATTACAGGTCTTGGACCCACTAAACTCATATCACCTTTAATAATATTAATTAGCTGTGGTAATTCATCCAAACTAGTCTTTCGTAAAAATTTCCCTATAGAAGTTATATATTCATCAGGATTTTCTAAAGCTGTTGTTGCTACCTCTGGTGCATCTTCTACCATTGATCTAAATTTATAAATTATAAATTCTTTATTATCTTTTCCCACTCTATATTGTTTAAATATTATAGAACCATGATTGTCTAATTTAATTAGTATAGAAATAACTAGAATTACAGGTGACAATAGTATTAAGGCTATAATACTCACCACTAAATCAAACGCCCTCTTCACTTTATTTCCTCCAATCAAAGATATAAAACTATTACTATCCATTTTTTCCATGGATAACTATCAATAAGCCTGTCTTATTTTTAAATCCTATATTTTTGTTATACTTAATATTTTAATCACATTATTAACAAAATTTTATTTCTATCATTACTCAAGAATTATATCACAATATCTATCATTTTACCATAGATTTTAGCCTTATACCTAATAATATCATCCATATATTACCTTATATTATATTCACTGTGTAGCTTTAAAATGTTTTCCTTCTGTTATTTTCTAGTTGAAATAAATTGTTTGTAAAGCAAAGGACTAGGATTGATGACATCCTAGTCTTGTTTATGGTAAATAAAAACACCAGGTTATAAAACCTAGTGTTTTTAATGGATCGAGTAAGTCTATAAGCCGAGTTCTGTGTTAGACAATCATCTATCTAGGCCCATTATTACTAATGGGCTCAAGCGATACACCCGGGAACGGGACGGGCAGCCCCATAATGTTCCACTTTCGATCTTGCTCCAGATGGGGTTTACATAGCCGCAAAGTCGCCATTGCGCTGGTGAGCTCTTACCTCGCCTTTCCACCCTTACCCACATTACATGGGCGGTATATCTCTGTTGCACTTTCCTTAAAGTCGCCTTCACTGGGAGTTACCCAGCACCCTGCCCTATGGAGCTCGGACTTTCCTCTCCTGATTTCTCAGCAGCGATTGTCTGGCTTACTCGCAAAATTAATATTAACATAAATCTTTTATCATTGCAACGCCTTTAAATTTTCTATTTTTAGTTATAATACCCATATATGAAACTATTTAACTAGATTAATAGATAAATATAACGCTATATAACTATGTTTATATTTACCTATGAAACTATAGAAAATTTTAACTATATACCTAGTTAAATATATAAAATTTAAACTAGTTAACTATTTAAATAGTTAACTAGTTGTTGGCGTAGTGCGGGTTTCAGCGTTTTTCCCTCTATTCAGACTGTTTTTATGGGAGTATTAGAGCTTGTATTAATTAAATAAAATTATAGGGATCCCTAGTAGCCTTTGATATAATAACCTCCACACCCCTAGGCTCTAATATTTTTTTAATCTTTTCTGATAAACTCATTACAAGGGGCCATTCTGAATTAAAATGTCCTATATCTATTACAGAGAGTCCCATCTCTTCATAGTCAGATACAAAGTGATAGGTAGTATCACCTGTGATTAATAGTTCAGCACCTAGGTCATAGGATTGCTGCAAGTAATCTTCTCCACTTCCATTGACTAAAGCTATGGTTCTTACTTTTTTATTTAACTCACCAGAGTATCTTAAATTTTGTAATTTTAGTTTATCTTTAATACTTTTTATAATTTCCTCTAGGGTAGTTTCTTCCTTTAGCTGAACTATTCTTCCCACTCCTGCTGTAGGCTCTGATGGAGCTACTTCAATGATTTTACTTTCTTCAAAGCCAAGAAGCTTTACAAATTCATCATTTAAGCCACCCTTTACAGTATCCCAATTAGTATGACTAGAATACAGTGCTATACCATTTTCTATTAACTTCATTAGCTTTCTACCTTGGAGACTATCTGTAGTTATTGTTTTAGGCTTTATAAACAGCAGTGGATGATGAGTTAGAATAAGCTGAGCTCCTAGTTCCTTTGCTTCCTCTATGACCTTTATGGTGCAATCTAGCGCAACTAGGACCTTTGTTACTTCCCTTTCTCTATGTCCAACCATAAACCCAACGTTATCGTAGCTTTCTTTTAGGTTTAAGGGTGCAAGGTTCTCCATTATATCAATGATTTCATTTATTTTTACCATAAAAATATACCTCCAACCATTTACTCAAGTAAAAAGCCCTTTATCCTTTGAATTTTATCCCATAATTCCAGCTTTCTTTTTCTTGAATTTTCTGTATCACCCTTAAGTTCTTCATGGATTCTCAAATACTTTTCTAACTTATAATTTAAATATTCCCTATAGGTATTATCTTTCTTACCTAAAAGCAGCTTACTTATTTCATAAAAAATAGGCTCAATAACTTCAGGCTTATCTCCCCAGGATATCTTCATAATTTCATAGTATTTTTCTTCATCATATATTATCCACTCATCTAGAATGTTGCATCCTGAGGTATAAAGATATTCCCTTAAGACTTCTGGATTTTGTACTGGCTGGACTATAACATAGTTTAACTCTTTAAAGACATCCCTACTTTCCTCTAGGATATCTCTTATCAAGTTTCCTCCCATACCGGCAATTACAGCTGCTTCTACCTCTCTAGGAGTTACAGTTGTAAGTCCTCCTCCAAGTCTACATTGTATCTTATGTTGCAAATTATTATCTCTAACATTCTTTTTAGCCTTTTCCACGGGACCTTTATTAATATCACTGGCTATGGCAAAGTCTATTTTATTTCTTTTTAAAAGTTCTATGGGTACATATCCATGATCCGTTCCTACATCTACCATAGATTTAACTCCTGTGATTAAATCACTTATTAACTTTAATCTTTTGCTAATTATCATATTTTCACCTAACACCTTATTTATATAACAGACATAATAAGTCTCATTTGAAGATATAGGAATACTATTGCCACTAAAAGTGAAATATAGATATATCTATAAGCAGACTTTTTATCATATTTTGCACAAAAGTGAGCTGCATAATACATACAGAACATCACTGCCATATTTAATAGACCATAGAACATCTGGGCAAAAGCAAATTGCTTGTCTGTACCCACTTCTCCAACTTCTTTGGACACGTTAATAACTAAGGGCATTACATCTGGAAGTTTATTTAGTATATATAAAACCATTGGAAAAAAAGTTGTAAATAAAATTATTGCACTAGTTAAAATCAATGGATGCATAAACTTTTTATCCTTATGTAGTCTACTTACCTTATTATATTTCTTTGTCCAAGTCTTTTCTTCAATACCTAGTTTATTTAAAACTTCTAGGAATTTTTCAGAGTTTTTAGGTGACACAGCATAGCTTATATCTTGAGTTTTTAAATATATGACACTATTTCCGCTGGTCACAAACATTCTAGCGGTTCCTAAATTTTTTACTGCAATTCTTCCTATGGCAAATTTATTAGAGGATATACCTGAAAGGCTTATACCTCTTATTTTTCCCTTTTCCACAGTGTAGCATTCTATATCACTTAAGGGTAAAATTACTTTTTTAAGTCCTCCCAGTGCATTTATTCTCACTTCACTATTTGTTATTTCATACTTTACAGTTAACCATATTCCAATATGATATAAGTAGAATATATTACAAATCACTAACATTACTCTTATTAAACTAAGCATAAGATAGGAATCTAGAATATAGGCAGACCAAACCCCTATTACATTAAACATAACAAATGTGAATATAGTTGGAATTATTTCTAGTTTCTTATTGCTATTGAAACTATTCATGGATTACCTCCTTATAAATTGTATATACCTTTATTTTATATTATACTAAGGGATTTTGTCTATTACAAATTTTGTATATATAACAAAAGAGCTGCCCAAAGGCAGCCCCTCACTAATCTAAATAATCCTTAAGTTTTTTACTTCTACTTGGATGTCTTAACTTTCTTAATGCCTTTGCCTCAATTTGTCTAATTCTTTCTCTTGTTACATTGAACTCTTTTCCAACTTCCTCAAGGGTTCTAGCTCTTCCGTCATCAAGACCAAATCTAAGTCTTAAAACCTTTTCTTCCCTTGGAGTTAAAGTTCTAAGTTGACTTATTAATTGTTCCTTTAACATGGTGAAAGCTGCTGCTTCTGCTGGAGCAAGAGCATCATCATCAGGAATAAAATCTCCAAGATGAGAATCTTCTTCTTCACCTATAGGTGTTTCTAAAGATACAGGTTCTTGAGCAATCTTCATTATTTCTCTAACTTTATCTACGCTCATATCCATATGTTTAGCAATTTCTTCTGGTAATGGCTCTCTTCCTAATTCTTGAAGAAGCTGTCTTGATACTCTAATTAACTTATTAATAGTTTCTACCATGTGTACTGGTATTCTAATAGTTCTAGCCTGGTCTGCAATAGCTCTTGTAATCGCCTGTCTAATCCACCATGTAGCATAGGTACTGAATTTAAACCCCTTACTATAGTCAAACTTTTCTACAGCTTTTATAAGTCCTAAATTACCTTCTTGAATCAAGTCTAAAAATAACATACCACGACCTACATATCTTTTAGCAATACTTACAACTAATCTAAGGTTTGCTTCTGCTAATTTCTTTTTAGCATATTCATCACCATTTTCTATAAGCTTAGCAAGTCTCATCTCTTCTTCTGCTGATAGTAGAGGAACCTTACCAATTTCTTTAAGGTACATTCTAACTGGATCATCTATGGCAATTCCTTCTGGAATTGTTATTTCAACTTCTACTTCAACTTCTTCTTCATCCTCAACTTCTGGCTCTATACCTATAACGTCTATGCCCATAGATTCTAGAACTTCATAAATCTTTTCTATTTGCTCGGGAGTTAGTTCTACACCTTCTACTTCTTCCATTATCTCTTTATAAGTTAAATTTCCTTTTTTCTTACCCTTTTCTACTAATTTCTTTACTATAGCAACTTTTCCTGCTTTATCCTTCATTCCATTACCTCCTCTCATCTATAGTTTTCCCATTTCCTTTTGTATATCCATAAGCTCTCTAGCTAACATCAACGTTTCCTCAACCAACCCTTCAGACTCACACTTTCTAATCTTATCCATAATTTTCTTTCTTGACTCCTCTAACTTGTATTTTTTTATGTTATTCACGCAGTCACTTACCATTTTGTCTATGGATCCTTCATCTATATCAACTTTATATTCTTGAATTTTTATCCATTCCTTTGTGAATTCACTATCCTGCATAGTTTGCAGGTTAATAATCTTTATCAATTCTTCCTTAGAGCACATATTGTTTTCTTTAATGATTTTATAAATTACTTTATGTGCCTTTAATATAAGGTCATCTTCACTTATATTACTAAATATTTTATCACTTAGCCTTTTATCAAGGGCAAGGCTTAATACCGTTCTTTCAGCCCTAACAAACCCAGGCTCTAAATATAATTTTTGCCCAAATTTCCTATTTATATTATGATTTTTGTTATTTTCTATAGATTTATTGGGATTTTTATCTAAGGACTCCATTATAGCTTCTTCACCTATGCCACTTTTCTCTGAAACCTGCTTAATATATACAGCTTTTTCCAGTGGATCAAGGTCCTTTAGCACGCTAACTACTCTCTTTAGATATTTTATCACCATTTCCTGTTTTGAAAAGTCAATTCCCTTTTCTGCCATCCTTAGTTTAAAATCTATAATTGGTAGAGCCCCGTCTACTAGATTTAGAAATTTTTCCCTGCCAAAGGATCTAATAAATTCATCGGGGTCTTTTCCACTAGGGATTTGAAGAATTTTAAGGTCAAATCCAGATTTTTGTAATATTTCTAATCCTCTTATAGTAGCATTTTGACCTGCTACATCTGAATCAAAGGATACTATTACAGTATCAATATATCTCTTTAATAATTTACATTGACCTTCTGTTAATGCAGTTCCTAGGGTTGCAACTACATTTGTTACTCCTTGTTGAGATAGGGAGATTACATCCATATAACCTTCAACCATGATAACTGTTCTAGCTTGATTATTCTTTATTGCTAAATTTAATCCATAAAGATTTGTTCCTTTATGAAATATTGGGGTTTCGGGAGAGTTTAAATATTTGGGTTTAGAATCATCTAAAACCCTTCCACCAAAGCCTATTACCCTACCACTGACATTAAATACAGGAAATATAATTCTATTTCTAAATCTATCGTATATATTTCCCTTTTCATTTTTTGTAGTAAGTCCTAGTTCTAATATTTCTTCTTCACTAAAGCCTCTTTGTTTTAAATAGGAACGTATTCCCTGCCAATTGTCTAGTGAAAAACCAATACCAAACTTTTTAATAGTTTCATCTGTTATACCTCTTCCCTTTAGGTATTCATAAGGAGCCTTAAATCTTTTTAAATTAGTATAAAAATATCTGGCTGCTTGTATGTTTATATCATACATTCGCTTAAATTTTTCATTAGCTGCTGAACTTTTACCTGGTGAATCTGCATCATCTACTACAATGCCTACCTTTTCTCCAAGAAGTTTTACTGCTTCTGGGAAAGCCATGTTCCTAGTTTTCATAACAAAACTTATTACATTGCCAGCCTCTCCACATCCAAAGCATTTATATATTTGTTTTTCACTTGATACAGTAAATGAAGGTGTTTTTTCACTGTGAAATGGACATCTTCCTAAATAATTTTTCCCCGTTTTTTTTAAGGTTACTACCTCTGAAACGATATCCACTATATCATTTTCTTCTTTTATTTTTTGTATTACTTCTTCAGAAAACATTATTAACTCACCTCACTCTCAAGTGATTCTAAACTTAAAGAAACCTACTAAATATGTTATCCATTAAGTCTAAAAGAATTTAACTCATTCTTTAACTTTACCTACTTTACCTACTTTTAATAATAAAATAACTGTTTATTATTAAACAGAGCAGGTAGTAGTGAGATAAATTCCTAGCTCTTATAATTCGACATATATTTCTTAAATCCTTTTTTTTAAAAAAGTTTTTTGTAATATAATTGTATTGTATGTTATATATATATTCTTTATAAGATATAGTTTTCCTTCATAAAGAATTACTTTATTTAAATAAATATTTATATAGTAATTACTTTAAATAAATATCCTTAACTAGGTATATATATGTCCTTAAACAGATCTATACAGTATTCATCACTCATTCCTGCTATGTAATCAGCAACACCTTGATTAAGTCCTTCTTCTTTGGCTATGGACTTGTAAAATTCAGGTAGTTTTTCTTCATGAAAATAAAAATATTTATAAAGCTGAACAAGAATAAACCTAGCTTTATCCCTTTCTTCTTTTAGAAATTCACCATTATAGACTTCTTTAAACATAAAATCTCTAAGCTTTTTAAAGTTATAATCTATATCTTTAGATAATGATACTTGAATATCATTGGAATCTATATTGCTTTTTGTTCTATAGATACAATCCTTAACTAAGGTATCTACTCTCTCTCCATGAGTATTCCCTAAAATCTCAAGTATATCCTTTGGTATATCCTCCATAGATAAAATTCCTGCTCTTAGGGAGTCATCAATATCATGATTTACATAAGCTATTTTATCGCTATACTTTACTACTTGCCCCTCTAAGGTAAAAGCCTTGGTACTGTTATTAGAAAAACCACTATGATATAGTATTCCGTCCAGTACCTCCTTTGATAAATTTAACCCTTGTCCATTATTTTCTATATATGTTAATACCCTAACACTATTTTGGTTATGGCTAAAACCATTGGTAAGTAATTCATTAAGCACTTCTTCTCCACTGTGAGCAAAGGCAACATGGCCGATATCATGACCTAGGGCTATGGCTTCTATTAAGTCTTCATTTAGTCCTATGCCTCTACCTATAGTTCTAGCAATTTGCGCCACTTCCAAGGTATGGGTAAGCCTTGTTCTATAGTGATCACTCCAGGTTTTAATATATACTTGAGTCTTTCTCTTTAGCCTCCTGAAGGATTTACAGTGTATTATCCTATCTCGGTCAATCATATAGGCAGTTCTAACTTCATCTAATTCTTCCCTTCTAGCCCTACCCCTAGAGTTTTTAGATTTTGAGCCCTGTGGTATTATACTATATTCTTCACTCTTTTCTATGTTTTCCCTAATATTCATCATTGCACCTACCTTTATTTCTTATTGAATACTTAAAGTTATGCTTAGATGTTTTATTTTAGCTTATAAAAACTTTTATATTATAACATAAATTATAGTTTTATTTCTATAGCCTTTAAGTATTCTTTATATTTAAAATATTAAATTTAATCCCTTCTTAGTATATTTAATAACTATATTTTGTATGTATATAATTTCTTTATTATGTATATAGTTTCTTTACTATCCATGAATATTCCTTTAATGATCCATAAAAATTTTTTCAATATTTCAAGGAATTGATATATTTATCATAAATTCTTCATAAACATAATTATAGTAGAGATATTTAATATTATCTTATAGTATTTTTAAGGAGAGAAGTACAATGAGTAACGCAATAGCAGATAGTTCTAACTCAAATTTACTATCGCCAAGTAATATTAAGAAAAATGTATTACCTTATTATAGTTTATCTAATAACTGCAGTATATATCAGGTGAAGTTTAAGGATACAGATAAGCAAAGAGCTGTTTATAAAATTGAAAGTGGTTCCCATGAGTATTGTTTAAAAAAAGTATATTATGATGTAGATGAACTGCTTTTTATTTATTCAGCTATAGAATGGTTATATCGTAATAATATAAATGTGCCTAGAATACTATCTACTACTAATCATGGAAGATATGTAAGGTATAATGATATGTTATTTATTCTCACAGATTGGGTTAAAGGAGACAAATGCGATTTTGATGATATAAATGATGTGAATATGGCAAGTAGAAATTTAGGACAAATTCATGAGACTTCTTTAGGATTCTCCCCAATTTTAGGTAGTAAACATAAGGAAGGTTTTAACAATCTTACAGACTCTTTAAATAAACATACTCATGAACTTGTTAAAAATGAAAAGCTAGCATTAAAATATAAAGATTATTTTTCTAAAATATATAGGGTTAGCTTTACTAATAGCATGTGCCTAGCAAATTTATCAACTAATGTAGCCAATACTATAGACTATGACAACTTATCTGTTTCCATTTGTCACAATGATTATGTAAGTAAAAATCTTATTGTAAACCAGGGTAAAATTTATGTTATCGACTTTGATAAATGTAGATACGACTATTCAGCCTTTGATATTTCTTATTGTTTAAGGAGACTGATGAGAAGAGAAAACACTTGCTGGAATGGAGATTTAGCCATAAACTTTTTACAGGAATATGAGAGCAATCACCCTTTGACCTTTGACGATTATAAGTATATACTGGCCTACTTAGCCTTCCCACAGAAATATTGGAAATTATCTAGGGATTACTATAAAAATATATCAAAATGCAATAAAAAAGCCTTTATTAATCTTCTTAATAAGGCTGTAATCCACAATGATATTCATATTGATTTCAGTTATAAACTACTGGATTATATTGAAAATAAATTCAGCACTAAAATTTCCTTTAAATAAAGCTCTTAAAGATATATAAAGAGGTTATCTGAAAATACTTTAATTCTTTTCAGATAGCCTCTTTGTTAATTATTATTTTTTATTTTATTACTATTTGCATCCACAGCAACATTTTTTTCTTGGATTTTTAACTTCAGCTTGAGCAGCTGCAAGTCTTGCTACTGGAACTCTGAATGGTGAGCATGATACATAGTTTAATCCTACTTCGTGGCAGAATTCAACGGAAGATGGATCTCCACCGTGCTCTCCACATATTCCAAGTTTGATGTCTGGTCTAGTAGATTTTCCTAGGTCTGCAGCCATCTTAACAAGTTTTCCAACTCCAACTTGGTCTAATCTTGCAAATGGATCAGATTCATATATGCTCTTGTCATAGTAGTGTTTTAAGAAGTTTCCAGCGTCATCTCTTGAGAATCCAAAGGTCATTTGTGTTAAGTCATTAGTTCCAAAAGAGAAGAACTCAGCTTCTTTAGCTATTTCATCAGCAGTTAAAGCAGCTCTTGGAATTTCTATCATTGTTCCTACCATGTACTTCATATCTATGCCTGATTCTTTTATGATTTTATCAGCTGTTTCTGTAACTATGTTTTTAACATACTTAAGCTCTTTTACTTCTCCAACTAATGGTATCATGATTTCAGGTACTATATCATAACCTTTTCTAGTTTTAACATCTATAGCAGCTTCTATTACTGCTCTTGTTTGCATTTCAGCTATTTCTGGGTAAGAAACTGCAAGTCTGCAACCTCTGTGACCCATCATTGGGTTGAACTCATGTAATGATTCAACAGTATTTTTTAGCTCTTCAAAGGTAATTCCAAGTTCTTTAGCTAAATCTACTATTTCATCATCTTCATGAGGAAGGAACTCGTGTAGTGGTGGATCTAAGAATCTTATAGTAGCCGGTCTATCTTGTAACTCCTCGTAGATTCCTATAAAGTCACCCTTTTGCATTGGTAATAATTTTTCTAGAGCTGCTCTTCTTGTAGCTTCATCCTTAGCAACGATCATTTGTCTTATAGCCATGATTCTTTCGCCTTCAAAGAACATGTGCTCTGTTCTACAAAGTCCTATTCCTTCTGCTCCAAATTTAACTGCTTGAGCTGTATCTCTTGGATTATCAGCATTAGTTCTTACTTTTAAGCTTCTTATTTCATCAGCCCATGCCATGAAGGTTCCAAAGTATCCACTTATTTCAGGATCTACAGTTTTAATTTGTCCTGCATATACATTTCCTGTACTTCCATCTATTGAGATGTAGTCTCCTTCTTTATAAGTAACTCCACCTACTGCAAAGGTTCTATTACCTTCATTTACTGTTAAGTCACCACAACCAGCAACACAGCATGTTCCCATTCCTCTAGCAACAACAGCTGCGTGAGAAGTCATTCCACCTCTTACTGTTAATATACCTTCAGAAGCAATCATACCTTCAATGTCTTCTGGTGAAGTTTCAAGTCTAACTAAAACTACCTTTTCACCACTTTCATGGGCAGCTTTTGCATCTTCTGCAGTAAAGTAAACCTTACCACAAGCAGCACCAGGAGATGCTGGAAGTCCTTTAGCTATAACTGCTGCAGCCTTAAGTGATGCTGAGTCAAAGGCAGGGTGTAATAATGTATCTAATTGTTTTGGTTCAACTTTAAGAATTGCTTCTTCCTTAGTAAGCATTTTCTCTTCTACAAGGTCAACGGCTATTTTAAGTGCAGCTTGAGCTGTTCTCTTACCGTTTCTTGTTTGTAGGAAGTAAAGCTTGCCTTCTTCTATAGTGAACTCCATATCTTGCATATCTCTGTAATGGTTTTCTAAAGTGTTTACAATATCCATAAATTGTTTATATACTTCTGGATTTTCTTGTTCTAATTGCTCTATTTTTTGAGGTGTTCTGATACCAGCAACAACATCTTCTCCTTGAGCATTCATTAAGTATTCAGCAAATATTTTCTTTTCTCCTGTAGATGGGTTTCTTGAGAATGCAACCCCTGTACCAGAAGTATTTCCTTTATTACCAAATACCATTTCTTGAACGTTTACTGCAGTTCCCCAACTACCAGGAATATCGTTCATTCTTCTGTATACTATAGCTCTAGGATTGTTCCAAGATCTAAATACAGCAGTGATAGAAGCTATTAATTGCTGTGTAGGGTCGCTTGGGAATTCTTCTCCCTTAGCTTTTTTGTAGTAAGCTTTAAATTTAGCTACTAATTCTTTTAAGTCTTCTGCATTTAATTCTGTATCAAGTTTTACGCCTCTAGCAGCCTTCATTTCATCCATGATATCTTCAAAGTTTCTCTTTTCTACTTCCATAACTACATCAGCAAACATTTGAATGAATCTTCTGTATGAATCGTATGCAAATCTAGGATTGTTTGTTTTTTTAGCCATTACTTCAACGGTTTCATCGTTTAATCCTAAATTAAGGATAGTATCCATCATTCCAGGCATAGATGCTCTAGCACCAGATCTTACTGAAACCAATAACGGATTTTCTAAACTTCCAAACTTTTTCCCTGTAAGTTTTTCAAGTTCAGTCATTTTTTCATGAATTTCGCCAACGATTTCTTCTGCAATTTTCTTTCCATCATCATAGTATTTATTACAAGCTTCAGTTGTTACTGTGAAGCCTTGTGGCACTGGAATTCCTATGCTTGTCATTTCTGCAAGGTTTGCACCCTTTCCACCTAGTAAATTTCTCATGCCGCCGTTGCCTTCATTAAAAAGGTACACATATTTTTTCTTTTCCATGTTATACAACCCCTTAACTCTTAAATTATAGTTATATAGTCAAATGAATAAAATTATTCATTTTCACCCAGTTTTACAAATACCATAGAAATTGTTGTCTTAGATATTTTTCCTACAATTTTTGGAACTTCTTTTCCCCTTAAAAGTTCTAGTCTTACAACAGGTAATGAATCTACCTGATGCTCAATTATTTTTTTTGCAGCATCAAAGGCTGAATCTTCCTCTGATACACTAACAATATTCGGCATTCTAGTCATGATAATTCCAACGGGTACTCTATGCATATCAGCTGTTCCCATAGCCATCTTTATAAAGTCTTTTCTAGATACAGCTCCTAATAGCACTCCTTCATTTTCAATGAATAAAGTTCCTGTGTCATTTAAAAAAAGTGTTAGAATGGCCTCATAAACAGGAGTGTCTTCCTTTACTAAAACAGGTTCAGACATTACATCCACAACCTTTATATTTCTAATTTCACTGTTTTTAGGTCCTTTATTTGAATTTTTAACATACACATATCCAACTTTAGGTCTTGCTTGAAGTATACCGGTCATAGTCAATATAGATAAATCTGGTCTTATGGCGGATCGCGTAAGCCCTAACTCTTTTGCGATAGCTTCACTGGTTATTGGTTCATTTTCTTTAACTAATTCTATTATTTGTTCCTGTCTAAGCGAGAGTTTAATGACAATTCGCCACCTTTCAAAATTCTATTATTCACTCCAAATTCTATGATTTTAATTATATCACACATTGGGGTGAGTAAGTGTTATTTTTAAGTTATTTTCTATTATATTGTATAAGAGATTTATTTAATTTGCAACTTTCTCTAAAAATTTTTAAAATATTTCGTTAATTCTTGGGTAAATTTTATTCTAAATAAAAAAAGATGAGCATATACCCATCTTTGAATTATTTCCAAATATACAAAATTTATAATTGAAATAACTATGTTTGCTTTATTTTTTCATACTATTCTTTGCTTCAGAAATTTTTTCTTTAATCTTTCCTGAGGTTTCAGAGAAGATCTCTTTTAGATCATGGGTTACTTCTGTAGCTTTCTTTGCAGTTGTTTCCATGGTGCTCTTTACAATTTTATTTACTACTTCTACAGTTCCATCTTCTTTAATTATATCTATTTCTAAATCAATAAATACTGCAGTAGCAGCTCCTAAGACAATTAAAACTGGTTGCAATAATAATGCTATACCCACCACAATTCCTGCATTTACAGGAATATTCACTAGGATAGAATCATCCTTTCTGATGATAATTCTAGAAACATTGCCAGCCTTTATCAGCTCTTTTATATAGGTTACAAATTCACTTTGAGAAATTTTCTCATTGAAATTTCTATTATCCTTTTGTTTTTCTCTTTCACAATGAATTAATGCTTCGATTAAGTCCCCATTGAATCTTTCTAATAAGTCCTCAGCTTCTTCTTCAGATAGATTAGCTCTTTCTTTTAATATATTTATCTTTTTTAATGTAGCTTCATCCATAAATATTTCCTCCCTAGCAATATTTAATACTTAAGTATATTATATCACTTATATACTAAAACTTTTTAAGTAAGGATAGGCTATTAGGTTTTTTTCTATAATTTAGACTTATAAAGGTTTCTAGAATCTTTCCTATTTGTCCCTTTGTATTCATATCTAAATTAAGTCTTCCTACCTTCTCCAGCTCCACTTTACTTAGAAACTTTATTCCATTATATGTGGCAGCAGATACTTTCGTACCATATTGTTTTTCACATTGGTTACAAATTCCTCCATAGAACTGAAAAGAAATATAGTCTGTGGTATTTATCTTATTTCCACATAGGGCACAGTTTTCTAAAGATATGCCATAGCCTGTAGCCTTTAAAACCTTAACTTCAAAGGCTCTTGCTAAAAGATCTAAGTCTATAGCCTTGTTTCTCATAAGATAAAAGCATTTCACTAAATCTATAAATATGGGATGACTCTCACCTTCTTCTATGGCAATATCTATGAGTTCATTAAAATAAGAACCATATATTAAGGTATCATAGTCATTTAATATATCCTGAAAGGAATCTATAATTCTCCCTTCATTTAAGGTATATAAAGTTCTTCCTTTATATAGTACATACTCACCAAAGGAGAAAGGTAGGGTATTTGAAAAATTTTTATTTTTACTTTTTCTAGCTCCCTTTGCAATGACAGTTACCTTTCCAAACTCCTCTGTAAATATCCATAGTAATTTATCATTTTCTTTGTATTCTTGGGTTTTTAAAACTATCCCTCTAGTCTTGATAGTATTCAATGAATAACACCTGCAATTCTACTTATAACCAAGTTCCTTTAATACAAATGCACTATCTCTCCACTCTGATTTAACCTTAACCCAAATCTTTAGGTTTACTTTACAGCCTAAGAACTTTTCAATATCTTGTCTTGCATAGGTAGATATCTTCTTCATCATAGCTCCATTTTTACCAATTATTATACCCTTGTGGGAGTTCTTCTCACATAGCATATTTGCCTCAATAAGATAACTTCCATTTTCATTCTTCTTCATAGTTAAAATTTCTACAGCAATACCATGAGGTACTTCTTGAGATAAAAGTCTTAGAGCTTTTTCTCTTATGGTCTCCATTACTATAAATCTTTCTTGCTGATCTGTTATCATGTCTTCTGGGTAATACATTGGTCCCTCTGGTAACTGATCAACTACTAATTCTAATAATTTATCAGCGTTCTTTCCGTTAATAGCTGAAATAGGTATTATTTCTTTAAAATCTAAAACTTTAGTGTATTCTTCTAGAGTTTTAGCTACTCTATCAGCAGGGTTTTCATCTATTTTATTTACCACTAAAAATACTTTAGTATTGCACTGCTTTAGTTGTTCTAAAATATGAAGGTCTGCCTTGTTTATCTCCCCTTCTGGTGTTGTTAAAAATAGCACCACATCCACATCCTGCATGGAATCTTTAGCTATTTTCACCATGTACTCACCTAACTTATGTTTAGGTTTATGCATACCTGGCGTGTCTACAAATACTATTTGAAAGTTATCCCTTGTAAGTATTGTTTGTATATTGTTTCTTGTAGTTTGTGGTCTACTTGATACTATGGATAATTTTTCTCCCATTAAATAATTTAAAAGGGTTGATTTACCCACATTTGGTCTTCCTATTATAGTTATAAATCCTGATTTAAACATATATCTCTCCTTATTTAAGTAAGTCCTCTTTAGTAAAAGCTCCTGGTAGTATTTCTTCTAAAGTTTTTACTATATACTCATCTTGATTTTTAATTAATACTATTTCTATATCTTTAGCTGCAAACTCAGCAATAACCTGTCTACATATTCCACATGGAGCTGTAAATGCTAACATATCTCCTACTATGGCAATTTTTTTCATTATAGTATGACCTTCAGATACAGCCTTAAATATAGCTGTTCTTTCAGCACAGTTAGTAGCGCCATAAGAAGCATTTTCTATGTTACAGCCTGTAAATACACTGCCATCTTCCATTTCAATTGCTGCTCCAACTTTAAACTTAGAATATGGTACATAAGCTTTTTCTCTAGCCTCTATAGCAAGTTTTACCAATCCTTTTATCTCCATTTTATCTTCCTCCAACCTAATTACTCAAATCTATTCATGGTTTAAAATAATCACACATTTTTTAAGTTACTTTAGTTTCTTAGTTATATTAGTTTACCATAGAATACGAATTTTATCACATTATTTTTATTGCTTGTATTTTATTTAGCTTCATTCATTTAGTAATTATCCAATAAGCTGGTATAACAGTAAGGTTAGTAGGGATCCAAAGGCTCCTCCAAGGACTACTTCAAGGATGGAGTGTACGTTAGAATCTACTCTGCTTTGGGCTACTATGAAGGCTAATAAAAATGCCAATATCATTATTAGCGGCTCTGTGGTTAATAGTGTAATGGTAGTTGCCACAGCAAAGGCTATGGAACTATGACCACTTGGCATTCCGCCTCTTAAAGGTGTACCTTCATCATATACAGCCTTTACTACTACAGTGGCAATGCTAACTATTACTAACATTAAAAATATCATGTGAGGGTCAGAATTTTTAATTTTTAAAAGAATAATTATAGAAAAGGGTAGAACTTTATCACCAAAAATTATATATGCTACTAAAACTGCATTTATTGCAGTGACTAATACTGCTCCTGCAGCTACATTTTTAGCAATCTTTGCTAGAGGATGATAAAAGTTGGTGGTGGCATCTATGGCACATTCCACTGCTGTATTTATCATCTCTGCAACCACAACCATGGTTATTGTAATGGCAATTACTAAAAGTTCCATCTTTGTCATGTCAAAGAAAAAACAAGCTGTTAGTATTAACATAGCTATTATCATATGTATTCTCATATTTCTTTGAGTTCGTATTGAATAAATTATTCCCTCTATAGCATAGTTAAAACTATCCACTAGCTTCTTTACCTTCATAAATACCCCACCTTAATTAAAGCTGATATAACCTATATATAATCTATTATCTTTCAATGTTAAACTTACTTAGAATTTCTTCTTCTCTAGCTCTCATTATTACTTTATCATCCTCTTTCATGTGATCATATCCAAGCAAGTGAAGAATGGAGTGAGTTACTAGATAGCACACTTCTCTTATAAAGGAGTGTCCAAACTCTTCACTCTGCTCCTTTGCTCTCTCTAAGGATAATACAATATCTCCAAGGACTAAATTTCCTTCATTTAAATCAATAAATGAAAATTCATGATCTAAATAACACTCCTTGAATACTTTTTTCTCAGTATAGTCTAGCATGGGAAAAGATAGTACATCTGTAGCCCTATCTATCCCTCTTGTATCTGAATTTATTTCTCTTATGGCTTCATTATCTACAAAAATTAAACTTACTTCATAGGGAATCAGCACCTGTTCCTCTTTTAAAGCATAATCTATTATTTCTTTAATGTTTTTTTCTAAGTCTTTTTCAACGGAAATAAGACTTTGTCTATCGTCCATATAAATCATATTCTATCTCCTATTTATCCTATATATGCTTTTCTTTTTCAACCTCTTTAGTTTGTATAGCTGCTTCTGGCTCTTTTAACTTAAGCTGTTCTTCCTTTGTTGATACCACTTCTTTATCTTCTTCAAGGTTTTTTTCATTGTTTTCATTTGTTAAATTAATCTTGTCTTTAGGATATTCAATTCTTTCATGGTAAATTCCAGATAGAACCTTTAGAAAACTCTCTCTTATTTTCTCCAAGTCTTTAAAGGTTAGGTCAGAGTTGACAAACTGATTTTCATCAATTCTACTCTTAATTATGTTATTTACCATTTCTTCTATCTTCTTTTTGCTAGGCTTATTAATGGACCTTACAGAGGCTTCAACTCCATCTGCTAACATTATAATGGTAGATTCCTTTGTTCTTGGTGGTGGTCCACCATATCTATAATCCGCCTCATTTACCTCATCGGGATTGTCACTTTTATTTCTCATAGTTATATAAAAATACTTAGCAAGGGAATCTCCATGATGCTCTCTCACAACATCAGTGATGCCTTCAGGTAAGTTATATTTTTCTGCTAATTTAACCCCATCTTCCACATGGGATAGTATTATGGCAGAGCTCATAGCTGGTGACATATCATCATGAGGATTTGCTATACCTATTTGATTTTCCTTAAAATAATATGGCCTTTCTAGCTTTCCAACATCATGATAATAGGAGGCTACCCTAGCAAATATCGGATTGGCTCCCACACTTTCTGCAGCCATCTCTGCTAAGTTTGCAACTAACACACAGTGGTGATAAGTGCCTGGTGCTTCTAAAAGTAATCTCCTCATTAAGGGATGATTAGGGTTAGCCAGCTCCAGAAGTTTAATATTAGTTAATACATCAAATATATTTTCTAAAACTGGTAGTATTCCTATGGCTAATATTCCTGAAACTATAGCAGATACTCCTGTAAGCATAGCCTTATTGATTATACTAGTCACATTAGTGCTTAGGAAATATCCCATGGCACCAGTGAATACTACATTTATAGCCCCAATTAGCAAGGAAGAATACAATATGTCATTTCTTTGCTGAACCCTTTTTAATACCATTGGAACTATTACTGCATTTACCATAGCTATAAGCGTTAAATCCACTGAAAATTTAACAATAAAAGATAAAAATATTACGTTTAGGATTCCTATGGTTACAGAGGTTTTACTATCAATTAGTACAGATAATAAAATTGAAATACAAGCAAAGGGTATAACATAAGGAGATATGAGAATAGATATCCTAGCTAATACTACAGTTAGCACTGTCAGTAGGTTTATCAGGATAACCTTACTATTATCTTCATATATGTCTCTGCGCTTTTCTTTTATATATCTCCACTGTAATCCTAATACGCCTGCCACAACTAGAAGTAAAACTAGGTTCATATAAATCCCTGTAGATTTATCATTACCTAGAAGTCCTAAGTCATTTAGAAGCTCAATTTGTGATTCAGTAATAGGTTGACCTTCTGCTATTATAGTTTGATCCTTTTTATAGATTACAGGTGTTACATTTTTAGTTATGTTTTGTCTTGCTTCTTCTGTCTTTTCATGATCTACAAAATAGGTAGCCTTAGTTTGTGAATAACCTATGGCCATGGCTAAATCCTTAATATTTTTAGCATAGCTAGTATTATTAAAGAAGGCGGTTATATATCCTTGTGCTGAAACTATATCCTGAGGTTTATTCTCGTATATAGGGGTAGTATCATATAAATTATTCATACATTCTACTATCTCTTCATTTAGGCTATTTAATCCAGTATCATTTAAGGATAAAAGTAATCCATAGTTTTCAGTAGAAAGATTTTTTATAACACTTTCTTCTTTTAATTTTTTCAGCTTTATCCCATTGATTTTATCCTGTTCTGACTTAATTTTTTCATCATCATCTTCACTGGAAGGATTATAAGGAGGATTTTCAGAATTTATCTTTTTAACTAATTCAAAAAGTTTATTTATATTATCTAAAGCACCTTTTCTTATATTAGCATCATAGGTATAGGTTTCTTGTACATGTTTTAGCTCTTCTTCAATACTCTTTTGAGTTGCTACCTTATCTTCCACATCTCTTGGTGCTTTAATATCAAATTTAGCTATTTCACCTACTTGAAGGTTATATTTTTTACTTACTACTACAGTGCTTAAAATCAAATAAACTATTAAAGTTGTAATTATAAAAGTAATATAGGGTTTTACTCTTGGAAATCTTATCCTTGATAATCTTTTTTTATGTCCCATATTTACACCTCTTTTTAAGTCTCAGGGGATTCATCTTCCTTTTCTCTTTCTGTTTCTGTTTCTGTTTCTGTAGCTACAACTTGGCTTTCTGCTATGTCTTCTTCTACAGTAACTAATACTCTAATTTCATATTCCTTCTCTTGCTTTTTAACTTCTGGAGTTATATCTAGTATTTTAACTCCTCTATCTAAATTTAAGGTAATTTTGTTTTGTAGTTCCTTTATTACAGTGTCAGTGTCAGTAGCTTCTTCCACCTCTTCTGTTTCATAATAAGTCTCTTTTATAAAGATGCCCCAGTTTTCTTCTATTTTATCATAAGTTGTATAGTTATTTAATGATTTCTTAATATAAATTTTATTATTGTTTACATTTACTCCATATCGTACCTGCTTATTTCCCGTTCTTCTTTTTGAGGTAATAGATATAGGTACCTTTGTAAATTCTTCGTAAAAAGTAGTAGCATATATTTTCCCTTCAGCCTTTACAGAGAACTCCATGCCTTCTTTTCCTTCTTGACCTTTTACAATTAACTCACCTTTATCAACTACTGTGCCAAGTTGTTTCACAGGAGTTCCAGCGCTAGTATATATTCTATTTATAACTCCACTTTTTTTAGCTACTAAATCTCCTGTGTACTCCTTTTCTTTTATCTTTGGTGGTTCTTGCCTCTCTACTATATCTACACTGAGCATAGACCCTTCAATTCTAACTTTAACCCACATTATTTCATCTATATCAGCAACTAACTTTTCTTCAACTTTTAGAACATCTATTGAACCCTTTTTACTTCCAACCATTATTCCATAGCTTTTCAGTATATTTCTAACTTCAAGGGGAGCTAGATATTTATCTGTATTTATATCCACACTCCAAATAAAGCTACTCAAATAGTATAAAATAAGGAAAAATGCAGCAATACCAGCAATTAAAAGTTTCCTAGTACTTAATCTAAGATAAAAAAAGTTTATCCCTTTACGATTCAAAATCTTCACTTTTCCCTTTACTTTTTTAACAGCTTCTTTTAAATGAAGATAATCTGATACTGATATTTCTAGTGTAATAGAAAAGGCATTGTTTCTTTTTATATTTTTCACACTTACATTTTTATTCCAGAGATAATTGAGAATTTTTTCTCCTTCAAGGGAATCTACTTGAACAGTTATATAACTTTTATTAAAATTATTAATCTTCTTCATAGTTTTCATACACCATAGAGCTAAAATATCCACTTAAAGTTATGGTGGTACCTCCTACAAAAATAATTTCAAAATCCTCACCTAAAATTTTCAAAGGTCCAATACTTGTATTTATAACTAATTCACTGTCACTAAATTTTATTATCCCTTTATGATTCTCTACCGTTACCTCTTTTCTTGCTATCACTATTATTTTAGGTAAACTAAGGGCTACATCTACTGGTAAGTCTAATCCATAAACGACCTTTTCCTTTACCCTCACTAATTTATCACTCAATTTCATCACCTCTAAATCATAATTTTTACTTACAAAGTTTCTCTTTTAAATTTTATGATTTCTTTTCATGATAAATTACTTAAAATAAAAAGAACTCAGTAAACTGAGTTCTTTATTTATTCAAATATTCTTTTACTATTTGACTAACTACTTTGCCATCTGCTCGACCATTTACCTTAGGTCTAACATCTGCCATAAGTTTTCCCATATCTTTAATGCTACTAGTACCAAGTTTTTCGGCTGACTCCAGAACAATTTTTCGGATTTCATCTTCCGTTAACTGCTGAGGAAGGTATTGTAATAAGATTTCGATTTCAGCTTTTGTTTGATCAACCAAATCTTGTCTATTTCCTTTATCAAACTCAACCAAAGAATCTCTTCTTTGTTTAACTTCCTTTGCTAAAATTTCGATGACTTTACTATCATCAATTTCTCCTGCCCCTGATTTTTCAACCATTAAAACAGCAGCTTTAGCCATGCTTATTACATTTGCTTTAAACTTATCTCTTTGTTTAATAGCATTTTTCCAGTCGTCCTGTAATGTTTCCTTAATGGATGACATTAATAAACCTTCTTTCAAATTCTACTTAAATTTTCTTTTTCTAGCAGCTTCTGATTTTTTCTTTCTCTTTACGCTTGGTTTTTCGTAATGTTCTCTCTTTCTAACTTCTGAAAGCACACCTGATCTTGCACATTTCTTTTTAAATCTTCTTAATGCATTCTCTAATGATTCATTTTCTCCAACTTTTATCTCTGACATTTATATCCCTCCCTCCGCTAGCTCAATTTAATTTTAATTAAAAGTAGCCAATGCGAGGCCTAAATAGCACATTTTCAATTATACAATTCACATTAACTTATGTCAAGATTTTCATTAGTTTTATTTACATATTTTTAGCCCTTATTTTTAGTTCTTATTTTTAGCCTGGTGGCCATTTTAAATTTCTTCCACCTAACAAATGAAAATGTAAATGTGGAACAGTCTGACCTCCATGGTCTAAGGTGTTAGTTACAACTCTATATCCACTTTTATCTATCCCTAATTTTTTTACTAGTTCTGGTATGGTGGCGAAAATATGAGCTATAATGCTACTATTCTCATGATTTATATCATTAACGCAGCTTATGTGCTCCTTTGGTATTATAAGAATATGCACAGGTGCTTCAGGACTTATGTCATGAAATGCTAATATCTTATCATCTTCATAGACCTTATTTGAAGGAATTTCACCCTTTGCAATTTTACAAAATAAACAATCTGACATTTTTTCACCTCCATTCTCAGTAGTAAAAACCTACATTTATAGTTTCCTATAATGTATAATATGATATCTCATATCTTATATTATACTCTAAAACTCCATGTTAGTGTATCTATATTTTGTATTATTCTATGATTCCTTCCATGTTTTCCTGTTTTACAGCTACCAGTTTTGTAGGCACTATTTTGCCCTCTAGGTTTTCATCACTTTCTGTTATTACTTTTATATAGTTCTCTGTATAGCCTACATAAGTGTTTTCTTTTCCACTTATAGCTTCCTCATAAAGTACTCTCATTTCTCTTCCTAGGAATTTCTCCATGAATTCTACTTCTAAAGCATTATTTAGTTCTATTAACTTTTTACTTCTTTCTTCCTTTATAAGACCATCTACTTGGAAAGGCATTTCCGCTGCCTTAGTTCCTGTTCTTTTACTATACTTAAAGATATGCATTTTGCTTAGTTTTATCCCTTTTAAAAACTCATAGGTAGCTTCAAATTCAACATTAGACTCCCCTGGGAAACCTACAATTATATCTGTAGTTATAGACACGTCCTTCATATACCTTCTAAGGTTTTCTACTACATCCTTATATTCCTGTGCTGTATACTTTCTATTCATTCTTCTAATAGTTGCATCACAGCCACTTTGAAGGGATAGGTGGAAATGTGGACACATCTTTTCTAGGTTACAGATTCTTTCTATTACCCCTTCAGTGAAGAAGGTTGGATCTATAGAACCTATTCTAATTCTTTCTATTCCTTCTATTTTATTTATCTCTTCTAGGATTTTAACTAAATCCCAGTTACCTTCTAAATCCACTCCATAGGAAGCAGTATGAACTCCAGATAAAATTATTTCTTTAAAACCATTTTTGCTTAGTTCTTTTACTTCCTTTAATATTTTCTCAGGCTCTTTACTACAAACTCCCCCTCTAGCAAAGGGAATTAGGCAGTATGAACAAAATCTATTACATCCATCCTGTATCTTTAAAAAGGCTCTAGTTTTATCCTGATATTCACTTATAGCTAGCTGTTCAAATTCATTGTTTTTAAGTACATCTTTAACTTCTACTACTTGCTTACTTTCTTCTCTTGCTCTATTAACCCAGTAAACAATGTCTCCCTTATTTCTACTTCCCAAGACTACATCTACACCTTCAATTTGTGCTATTTCATCGGAAGCTATTTGTGAATAGCATCCAACTACTGCTATTATAGCCTCTGGATTATGACGTCTTGCTCTTCCTATCATCTGTCTTGACTTTTTATCTCCCATGTTAGTTACTGTACAGGTATTTATAACATAAACATCTGAAAATTCATCAAAACTTACAACTTCATATCCCTCTTTTATGAATTTTTCTGCCATGGCTTCTGATTCATAAGAGTTAACCCTACATCCTAGTGTATATAGTGCTACTTTCATTTTAATTTCCTCCTAAGTCACCAAGCTCATACATAATTAAGCTAAGAGCTACAAAGCCAGCAGTCTCCGTTCTTAGTATTCTAGGCCCTAAGGTTACTATAAATGCTCCAGCATCCTTTAATGCCTGAATTTCATCCTCTTCAAAGCCACCCTCAGGTCCTATGATAATGGCTGCTGTTTCTATATTTTTATCTGATACTTGGTTTTTTACATATTTTATTCCTTGATTTTCTTGATTTTCATAGGGTACTATAACTAAATCAAAGTTCTTTATCTCTTCCTTTAGTTTATTAAATTCTATAGGTTGGTTTATAGTTGGAATTATACTTCTTTTGCTTTGTTTACAAGCTTCTAAGGCTATTCTGTTCCATCTATCTACCTTTTTAAATTCTGAGGACTCATTGCCCTTAACTACAACTCTCTCTGTAATTATAGGGGTGATTTCACTAACTCCTAGCTCAGTACACTTTTGAGCTATTAAATCCATTTTAGCTGCCTTTGGTAATCCTTGAAAAAGCTGAACTCTTAAAGGACTTTCATTATTTAAAGGAACCTTTTCAATTAGGTTTACTCTTACTTCCTTTTTATTTACCTCTAAAATTTCTCCTATATATTCAACACCCTTGCAGTTATTGATATTTACTTTATCCCCTTCTTTAAGCCTAAGCACCTTATATATATGCTTAACATCATCGCCTTCAATGATGCAAAGAGATTCATTTATGCTATTATCTTCCACAAAAAATTTATGCATTTTAAATATACTCCCATCACTAAGTTTTACTTTTTAGCAATAATACAAATCCATTCTCCATCTTCCATGACTTCTTCAATTTTAAAGTCTAGGGCCTTTAACTTGTCAGTTACTTTATCTCTTTGAGTGTTTAAGATACCAGAAGCTATGAAGTATCCCTCATCTTCTATAAAGGCTCTTACACCTTCACTTAAAAACATGATTATATCAGCTAAGATATTAGCTACTACTATATTAGCTTTACCTTCTACTACTTCCATTAAATCTCCGTAAAGAATTTGGATGTTATTTACCTTGTTAAACTCCAGATTTTTCTTTGCAGATTCTACAGCTACTGGGTCTAAATCTACTCCTACTACCTGTTTTGCTCCTAATTTAGCTGCAGCTATAGATAATATTCCTGAACCAGTACCTATGTCAAATACAGTGGTATCTTTCTCAACTTTCTTCTCTAGTGCTTTTATGCACATTCTTGTAGTTTCGTGGGTTCCTGTTCCAAAGGCCATTCCTGGGTCTAGCTCCACTACAACCTCTCCAGGCTTTTCTTCATAATCTTCCCAGGTAGGTTTTACTACAATGTGCTCCCCAACCTTAGTTGGTTTATAGTACTGCTTCCAGTTATTTGCCCAATCATCTTCATTTACCTTATGATAAGTTACTATGCCTTCACCTTTATCAAAGCCAAATTCACCTAATTTATCTACACTCTCCTTTATGTAGTTTAGTGTATTCATAAAGTTTTCACTATCTTTAAAGTACCCTTTAACCATAGCACCTTCTTCAATAGTTAAAACTGATTCATTTATAAAATCTGCAAAGCCCAGGTTTTTCTTCTTAAATTCCACATCTGCCACATCTTCTATGGAAACTCCTTCTACATCACAGTTATAAAGAAAACCAGCCACAGCTTCTGTAGCCTCACTGCTGGTAAGTACCGTTACTTCAAACCAATCCTGATCCATTTCTACTTCCTCCATATCTATATATAAATTATACTTAAGTTATATGAACAATAGTTAATAAGCTTTAATTAATATTATTGCCATTAATTTAAAAGATGTCTATGGTATTATACACTAAATAATCTTTATTGTGTAATTATATATCACATATTACAAAATAACAAAATAACTCTTCCTTGGCAATAGTGAATCTTTTCTATTGCAAGAAAGAGTTTTATTTGACTCTGTAATTTTCATGGGCCCCTAATATTTATTGTTCTATAGAATCTTAGTCAATTAGGTTATCTTTAAATCCGAGACCAAAGGCTTCATCAAAGGAAGAAATCATAGTCATAGCTGTTGGGTCTATGGTACTTACAATTCTACGCAAATTATACACCTGAGATTTACTGCAAGCACACATTAACATTTGACGACTCTCTCCTGAAAAAGCACCGGTAACATTCATTATAGTTACTCCTCGTCCAATTTCCTTTCCAATGACATCTGCAATTTCCTTTCCATGATTAGTTATTACCATTGCCATTTTTCCTGCTTCAAAACCAGACATGATCTTATCTATTATTGTAGAACTTGATATAGTCATAATAATTCCTAATAATACAGCATCAATAGTTCCAAATACTAATCCACCTAGAAGGATAACACAACCATCAATAGCAATTGTAATCTGTCCAATAGATAGGTGAGGTGCTTTTTTTCTTACAGAAAGAATTAAAAAGTCTGTTCCTCCAGTAGAAGAATTCCTCATATATATGAGTGCTAGTCCAGCTCCAGATAATACTCCTGCAAACACAGCTGCCAGTATAGGATTTCCTGAATAAATTGGGATAAGTGGAAACACTACATCCATAAAGAAGGCTGAAATTACCATAGTTTTTAGAGATTTAACTAAAAACCATTTTCCAAGGACTTTATAACTAATTATTATTATTGGTATGTTAAGTAATAAACTACATACACCTATTGGTATTTTAGTAAAAAAGTTTATAATTATTGATAAACCTGAAATTCCACCTGGAGCAAAGTTAGCTGATAATGCAAAGGTATAAATACCAGCAGCATAAAGTATACTACCAATGATGTCATAGAAGGTATCAATGGTAATGTCATAGATCTTTTGTTTTTCAATTTTCATGTTATTGCCTCCAACCTTTTTATTAAAGTTATATCTTATGATTTTGTAGAAATTAACATAATTCAGACATGACTAAAAGGTTTACATGTACTAAAAAAACTTAACTTCTACACCACTAGTAATAAAAGCACAATAAACCCTAAAATATCATTAAATTCTACAGTAATATTATAAATATTTTGTCTAAAAAAGTCAATTATTAAATTTTAAAAATATTCATATTGTTATTTCCATTTTGCTAATGATTAATTTTACCATTAATATACTGAAATTTAAGATTTTAATATAAATTGGCTCTGTTGAAAATTACAGTGATAGAATATATAAGCACTAAAAATAGCTAAAGTCCTATATTAACTATTACAAGACTTTAGCTATGTTTAAAATATTTGTAGATTATATTAATTCTCTTTATTACTTTCCAAATATTCCTTTTTTGTGTTTTTTCTTTTCTACAGTAGTTTCTGGAGCTTCTCCACTAGCTTCCATAAACATTCTTAGAGCTTCTGTTTGTTTCTCATTAAGGGATTTTGGTACATCTACTATTACCTTAACATAGTGATCTCCTCTACCTGCAGAGTTAACTCTAGGAACCCCTTTAGCTTTTAATCTAAATACAGTTCCAGGTTGAGTTCCTGCTGGAACCTTATAAGTAACATCTCCATCCACTGTTGGAACCTTTATGTCTGTACCAAGAGCAGCCTTTGCAAAGGATATATGAGTTTCCATATGGATATCAAAGCCTTTACGTTTAAATATATTATGAGATGTAACTCTTATATTTATATAAAGATCTCCTGCTGGACCTCCATTTTCCCCTGCTTCACCTTGTCCTCTTAGCGGCATTACATTGCCTGTATCAACACCTGCTGGAACATTTACTGTTAAATTTCTAGTTTTTCTTTCTTTACCAGTTCCTCTACAAGTTGAGCATGGTTCCTCTATTATAGTACCTTTACCTCCACAAGCATCACAAGTTGTAGTTGTAGAAATTACTCCTAATGGAGTTCTTCTTTGAACATTTATCTTACCTCTACCGCTACACTTAGAGCAAGTTTTAGGAGTAGTACCTTTTTTAGCTCCTGTGCCTCCACAAGTTTCACATTTTTCTCTTCTTGTAACTTTAATTTCCTTCTCGCAGCCAAATACAGCCTCTTCAAAGGTTAAATTTAAATTAAATTCTAAATCTGCACCCTTTCTTGGAGCATTTTTATTAGATGAAGAGGAAAATCCTCCACCAAAGATATCGCTAAAAATATCTCCAAAGCCTCCAAAGCCTCCACCAAAATCAAATCCATCAAAACCTTGAGCTCCGTTAAAGTCTGCAGTACCAAATTGATCATATCTCTGTTTCTTCTCTGGATCTGATAAAACTTGATATGCTTCATTTATTTCTTTAAACTTTTCTTCTGCTTCAGCATTTCCTTGATTTCTATCTGGATGATACTTTAAAGCAGCCTTTTTAAAAGCTTTTTTTATCTCATCATCACTAGCACTTTTATCTATGCCAAGTACTTCATAATAATCTTTATTAGCCATATTTAAAATTCACCACCTATTTTACTTCGAATAATATATTAAGATATATTATGTATAATTGCAACCATGTATTAATGGGAACATTAAATTTTCACATTAAAATTTAACATTAAAATCAGTTTTAAGGGATGAGTGTTTCATCATCCCTTAATTAATTTAATGAATATTATTCTCCATCTACTTTAAAATCTGCATCTACAACATTGTCATCATGTGGTGCATCTTGAGCTCCTGCTCCTGCTGCTCCACCCATGTTGTTTGGATCAAAACCTTCTGCTCCTGGCTGTCCGCCTTCAGCTTGGTATACCTTTGAAGATACAGCGTAGAATTCTTGTGTTAACTCTTCTGTAGCTTTTTTAATAGCTTCTATATCTTCTCCGTCTTTAACTGATTTTAATACTTGGATTCTTTGTTCTACCTTAGCTTTATCATCAGCAGAAACTTTATCTCCTAAGTCAGTTAAAGTTTTTTCTGTTTGGTAAACCATTTGATCTGCAGTATTTTTAACTTCTATAGATTCTTTTCTCTTCTTATCTTCTTCTGCAAATCTTTCTGCTTCATTTACTGCATTTTGGATTTCATCATCACTTAAGTTAGTTGAAGCTGTGATAGTTATATTAGCTTCTTTTCCAGTTCCTTTGTCTTTAGCAGAAACTTTAACTATACCGTTAGCATCTATATCAAAAGTTACTTCGATTTGAGGAATTCCTCTTGGAGCTGCTGCAATTCCAGAAAGAGTGAATCTTCCTAAAGTTTTGTTGTCAGCTGCCATTTGTCTTTCACCTTGAACTACGTGAATCTCAACAGATGTTTGACCGTCTGCTGCAGTTGAGAATACTTGGCTCTTCTTAGTTGGAATTGTTGTATTTCTTTCGATTAATGGAGTAGCAACTCCTCCTAAAGTTTCAATTCCTAATGTTAATGGTGAAACGTCAAGAAGTAATACATCTTTAACATCTCCTGTTAAAACTCCACCTTGAATAGCTGCACCTGCTGCAACACACTCATCTGGGTTAACTCCTTTTGATGGTTCTTTTCCTGTAAAGTTTTTAACTGCTTCTACAACAGCTGGGATTCTTGTAGATCCACCAACTAATACAACCTTGTCAATTTCTCCTATTGAAAGATCAGCATCTTGAAGAGCTTTTCTCATTGGCTCAATAGTTCTTTGTACTAAATCATGAGTTAATTCATTGAATTTAGCTCTTGTTAGGTTCATATCTATATGTTTTGGACCTGTAGCATCAGCTGTGATAAATGGAAGATTGATGTTTGTTTGAGTAGAAGATGATAATTCTATTTTAGCTTTTTCAGCAGCTTCTTTTAATCTTTGAAGTGCCATTTTATCATTTCTTAAATCAATTCCATTAGAAGCTTTAAAATCTTCAGCTATATAATCCATAACCTTTTGGTCAAAGTCATCTCCACCAAGACGAGTATCTCCATTTGTAGATTTAACTTCGAAAACTCCATCTCCAAGTTCTAAGATAGATACGTCGAAAGTACCACCACCAAGGTCATATACAAATATTTTTTGATTTGTATCCATTTTGTCAAGACCATAAGCAAGAGATGCAGCTGTTGGCTCGTTTATAATTCTCTTAACATCAAGACCTGCTATTCTTCCTGCGTCTTTAGTTGCTTGTCTTTGGCTATCATTGAAGTATGCTGGAACTGTGATAACAGCTTCTGTAACTGTTTCTCCAAGGTATGCTTCAGCATCTGCTTTTAATTTTTGAAGTACCATTGCAGATATTTCTTGTGGAGTATATTCTTTTCCATCTATATTTACTTTGTGATTTGTTCCCATTTCTCTTTTAATTGAGATTATAGTTTTATCTGGGTTTGTTATTGATTGTCTTTTTGCTACTTGACCAACAAGTCTTTCACCATCTTGTAAGAAAGATACTACTGATGGAGTAGTTCTAGCACCTTCTGCGTTTGGTATTATAACTGGATCTCCACCTTCCATAACTGATACACAAGAGTTTGTTGTTCCTAAATCAATTCCTATAATTTTTGCCATTGTAATTTCCTCCTATAAATTAATACATTTATTTTCTTTTAATTTACTATATACATTTATTTTTAATTAAAGATTAAAATCTTTATAAATCATAGATTAATTTGCTACTTTAACCATACTATGTCTTAATACTTTATCGCCTTTTTTATATCCCTTTAGGAATACTTCAGCTACTTGATTTTTTCCTAAGTTTTCATCTTCTATATGCATTACTGCATCATGGAAGTTAGGGTCAAATTCCCCATCAGATGAGATTTCTTCAACGCCTAGCTTTTCAAAGGAAGATGCAAACTGATTTATAGTTAATTCAATGCCTTTTTTAAGATCTTCTGCACTACCATCTACTGCAACAGCTCTTTCTAAATTATCTAGTACAGGTAGTATTTCCTTTAATACATCAGCACAAGCCTCTGTATATATATTTTCCTTTTCCTTAGAAGTTCTTTTTCTAAAGTTATCATATTCAGCTACAGTTCTTAATAATTTATCTTTCAAAGAATCATTTTCTTCTTTAAGCTCTTTAATTTCTTCTTTGCGATTTCTGAATTTTTTCATCTCATCTTCCTTATCATCTTCCTCTTTAACCTCTGAGGTTTCTTCACCGGAAGTGCCTTCCTCTTCATTTTGATCTTTTTCAGAAGGGTCATTTTCTAAAATTTCATCCGCATTATCTTCCATATCTTTTTTATCTAGCTCTTGGTTTTCTTCCATATTATTTTCCAATGCTCTTTCCTCCAATCTAAATGCTTATCTCATTTACTTTGAATTTTGAATATATATAAACCCATAGTTAATCTGGATCATATATGCTAGAGATCTTGTCGTTTATCTCATTAACCACAGTATCAAGAACAGCTATAACTTTATCATAATGGATTCTTGTAGGTCCTATAACGCCTATGGTACCCATAATACGGCCATTGCAACTATAGCTAGCAGTGATTATACTGCACTCCTTAGCGCACTCCACAAAGTTTTCTTCTCCTATACTAATAAATAAAGATTCCTTGTTTCCTTTGCTAAGAATTTCATTTAGGTTATCTTCATTATTTACTAACCCTAAAAATGCCTTTGCCTTATCGATGTTATTATATTCAGGATAGTTAAATATATTTGTAGCACCCTTAGTATAAATTTCACCATAATCTCCCAACACTAGTGTTTCATGAAGAACAGGAATTATACAGTCAAATATCTCTTCGTAACCAACTAATTCATTTTTTAAATTAACAAGGAAATCTAGAGTAATTTGTTCTATGCTAATCCCTACAAGTAGTCTATTAAGAGCATTATTCACTTTTACTAGCTTATTGTCATCTACTGGATTTGTTACTCTAATAGTATTATTTTTTATATTACCATTGTCTGTTATTATTGTAGATAAAATTATGTGCTTTTCTATTGCTAATAACTTTATATACTTAATACTTGACTTTTTAACAGGAGCAACTTTTACTACAGAAGTTAGTCTAGTAATATTAGAAAGTACATCTATAGCACCCTTAATTATACTATCTATTTCACTTATAGATGTGTCCTTTATTAGGTCATGTCTTATAGTTTCATGCTCTTCTTCTGTAAGTCTGCTAGGGGTCATAAGTCTATCTACATAAAGTCTATAACCCTTATCAGAAGGTCGTCTTCCAGAGGATGAATGGAGTTGTTCTAAAAATCCCATTTCTTCAAGATCAGCCATTTCATTTCTAATAGTAGCTGAACTTATTCCTAAATCGTATTTTTTAGATATGGTTCTTGAACCTACAGGTTCTCCGTAGGTTATATAATCATTTATTATAGCCTGTAAGATTTTAATCTTTCTTTCATCCATATCCATGTTATCACCTCTTTGTTAGCACTCACTACTTACGAGTGCTAATGACTATATTTAATATATATCATTTATAAAATTCAATGTCAATATGATTCATAAATTATTTACAAAATTATTATCTAGGGACATAGCAGCTCTTCACTCTTAAATTTAATAAGATGGAGTATTAGAGGATAAAATCTGCCATCACTTGATTACTCAGTTCTATGCCTCTTTTAGTAAGGTATAATCTATCTCCTTTTAAATTTAATAAATCCAACTTTACATACTTATCTATTACATCTTTATATTTTTCAAAAATGGAGATGTTAAACCTTCTTTTAAATTCTTCTATACTTATACCTTCTATTTTTCTTAATCCTAAGAACATGAACTCTTCTATATCATCCTTTAAGGAATTTTCATTACTCTCTACCACTGCAGAACTTTTATTTTCCATAGACATTATATAGGTTTCTATTTTTTCTTCATTTCTATACCTAATGCCATTAACATAGGAATGGGAAGATGAGCCACAACCAATATAATTTTCTAAATTCCAATATATTTTATTATGCCTACACTCTAATCCATCCTTTGCAAAATTGGAAATCTCATACTGGTGATATCCTTTTACCGCTAAAAAATTAATAGCTTCAGCATACATGTCCCTTTCCACATCTTCATCAGGTAAAATTAATTTATCCTTTTCATAAAGATTATAAAACTTAGTTCCTTCTTCTATGATTAAGCTGTAACAAGAAATATGCTCTGGCTTTAACTCTACAACCTGACTTAAAGTTTCCTTCCACTGAGCTAAACTTTGATTTGGAAGTCCAAACATTAAATCTACATTTATATTATTGAAACCAAAATTCCTTAACATTTCATAGCTATATTTAAAATCCTCAAGGGAATGGATTCTTCCAAGTGAAGTAAGGTGACACTGTTGAACAGCTTGAAGGCCCATAGAAATTCTATTTACACCCATAGCCTTAAAAATTTTTAGCTGCTCCTCATTAAAGGTCTTAGGATTTCCCTCTATGGTAAACTCAAAACCTTCCTCTATCCTCTTTAATCCCTCCAGGGCTTTTTCTATAATTTTCCATCCATCAATGCACAAATAGGTGGGAGTTCCCCCACCTATAAATATGGTGCTTATAATTTTATCCTGGCAAGAAACTTTAATTTCCTCACTCAATGCCTTAGCATAATCTATCATTAAACTTTCTTTACCACTATAGGAAGGAAAATCACAGTAATGACATTTCATCTTACAAAAGGGTATATGAATATATAATCCCACTGTATTTAATCCTACTGTATCCATTTTTCTTCTCCTTTAATATCCACTATCTTTATATCCACTAAATAATATGGCTATATTATTTAGTGGAACTTATGTTTACTTTATTAACTTCTGAAAATTCTTCGTAATGCCAAAAGGTAATCACCGTAGAAACAATCATAAATTTCATTTTAGAAATTCTTAGTCGGAGCGTTATAAAATTACCGTAATTCTTGCCACGATGGCAAGAGCCGAACCCTGAGCCATGACGGCGAATGGTGAGGGTAGGTAATTTTATAAAAGCGGAGACTTAGAATTTCTTAATGAAATTTAGTTTCCTAGGGATTAACCTTGGCATGGAGAAGAATTTTTAGAAGTTTCATTAGTCAACTTTAAGTACTGCCATGAATGCTTCTTGTGGAACTTCAACGCTTCCTACTTGTCTCATTCGCTTCTTACCTTCTTTTTGTTTCTCAAGAAGTTTTTTCTTTCTTGAGATATCTCCACCGTAACACTTAGCAAGTACGTCTTTTCTCATAGCTTTTACAGTTTCTCTAGCTATTATTTTAGCTCCTATGGCTGCTTGAATTGGAATTTCAAACATTTGTCTTGGAATGATCTCCTTAAGCTTTTCTACCATGGATCTTCCTCTGTGATAAGCTCTATCTGCTGGAACTATCATAGATAGTGCATCCACTACATCTCCATTAAGAAGTATGTCAAGCTTAACAAGTTGAGTTCTCTTATATCCTTTAAGTTCATAGTCAAAGGATGCATATCCTCTAGTTCTAGATTTTAAAGCATCAAAGAAATCATAGACTATTTCATTAAGTGGAATATCATAGTTAATTACAACTCTAGTTTCTTCGATATATTGCATATCTATGAAGGTTCCTCTCTTCTCTTGGCATAACTCCATGATTGCTCCTACATAATCTGAAGGTGATATTATTGAAGCCTTAACTTCTGGCTCTTCCATATAGGATATTTCACTTGGTTCTGGTAGATTAGTAGGGTTTGTAATCTCTATAATTTCCCCATCAGTTTTAGCTACCTTGTAAACAACGGAAGGTGCAGTGGTAATTATATCCAGATTAAACTCTCTCTCTATCCTCTCTTGAATTATCTCCATATGAAGTAATCCTAAAAATCCACATCTGAATCCAAAACCTAGAGCTATAGATGTCTCTGGTTCAAAGGATAGGGCTGCATCGTTAAGCTGTAGCTTTTCAAGAGCTTCCTTTAAGGTTTCATATTTAGCTCCATCTACAGGGTATATACCACTAAATACCATAGGTATAGCCGGTCTATATCCTTCTAACGGATTAGCTGCTGGTCTTCCTGCTTCTGTGATGGTATCTCCAGCTCTAGCATCTTTTACATTTCTAATAGCTGCACTTAGGTATCCAACGTCTCCAGCTCTAAGTTCATCCACCTTTAATGGACCTGGAGTAAATACTCCTACCTCAGTTACATCGTAAACTTTATTAGTGTTCATTAATTTGATTTTAGTTCCTGGCTTTACTACCCCATCAAATACTCTGATGTAAGTTACTACACCTTTATATGAGTCATAGTAAGAGTCAAAGATTAAAGCCTTAAGAGGAGCTTCTTCATCTCCTTCTGGTGCTGGCACTTTATCTATAACAGTTTTGATTACATCCTCAATATTTAACCCTGTTTTAGCAGATATTAATGGTGCATCCTCTGCTGGAATTCCAATAACATCTTCAATTTCTTGCTTAACCTCATCTGGTCTTGCACTTTGAAGATCTATTTTGTTTATAACTGGAGCAATTTCAAGGTCATGATCTAAGGCTAAGTAACAGTTTGCAAGGGTCTGTGCTTGTATACCTTGAGTTGCATCCACAACTAATACAGCTCCTTCACAAGCTGCTAAACTTCTAGAAACCTCATAGTTAAAGTCTACGTGACCTGGAGTATCTATTAGATTTAAAATATACTCTTCGCCCTCTTCTGTTCTATGTATAAGTCTTGCTGCTTGAGCTTTGATTGTAATTCCTCTTTCTCTTTCTAATTCCATGTTATCTAGTACTTGGGCTTCCATTTCCCTAGCTGTTAAAGTACCTGTTTTTTCAAGTAATCTATCTGCTAAAGTAGACTTGCCGTGATCTATATGTGCTACTATAGAAAAATTTCTTATGTGTTTTTGTCTGTTAGTTTGCATCTACTCAAATACCCCCGTAAATTTATATTAACTCTTTATTAAAGTCACCTTTTCTAATCTAATTATCAACTATACTTAGTTAGATAATAAACCAACATAAATTATACCATAAAATAAAGGTTCCTTGTCAATATACTTTATAATGTTAACTTTTAAGTTTCATTGGATGGCAATATTAGTTCCTTAATAGTATCTCCTATAACCTTAGTGCCTTTAACAAAATTCTTAAAGGGCTGACCATTAAGGATTATATTAAATTCCCCTATTTTTATATTAACCTTTGAATCCCTGTCATTAGAGCTTACATAAAAACTAGAGCTTTGTCTCACCACCTGAGGTAAATTCATATTTACCACTAAAATTCCGTATATCATAAATCCTACTGAAATTATTATTAAAAACTTGCATATTCCTGTCCTTAGTGTCTTACTATTCATCTTCTCTTTTCTCCTTTACCTATAGGTGCTCAAAATAAAAAAAGTACCTCACATTTAATGATGTACTTTTTCTTATATTTTTATTCTCTCTTAGGCATCTTCAAAAAATAAATAAGTCAGAATCCTCGTCTATTTATTTATTTTCAGATGCCTTACTTAGAATTTAAATACTGTGCAAAAACTATACTCATATATTTCATAGAGTTTTTAGCTTCTTGTAATTTGTTTGTATCTGCTCCAACCTCCATAAGTATGGCATTATCACTTAAATCTTGGTTATAAAATAAAATACCTCCATGGTCAAAGGCTGAAATGCTTCTCTCTCTATATAACCCTGGATAAAGCTTATTTGCTATAGCAACTATGGATTTAACATTTTCTATATGCTTAGGATATTTAGGATCCTGCTTAGTTGTTACTAAAATAAGCTTTGCAACATCCTCGCCCTTTATGTTTCCAGTAACATCTTCTTTTCTAGGACCACCATCTCTATGAAGATCTATTATTAAATCAAACTCTCCATAACTACTTATATTTTTACCTATGGTTTCTCTAGAAGCATGATAAGCTCTATTATAGTCAGCCTTATCATGGATTGTTTTATCATGGACAACTGTAAAACCTAATTTTTCTAATTCAGAAGTAAGAACATCCCCAACCCCTGCTACGGTGGTAGATAATCCATTATTCCCTTCTGCATAAGCTTCATTAGTATGAGTATGATATATTAATATCTTCTTTTTAGAATTATCTTTAGGATCACCAACTACATCTACCCCTTCCTGAAACTTATTTATGTCCGTATCTTTTAGTTCGAAAGGATTTATTGTAATTTTCTTTACTACCTTAGCATGTTCCTTCACATTCTCAAGAGCATTTTTATCCCTTAAATTTTCTTCGTCTAAAAAGCTTATTTCCTTTCTAACTATATCCAAAGGATTCAAGGTAAAATTACCTACAAATTTTGTATCATCCTTATTTACTGCTGGCTTTAAAGTACTGACACTTTGCCCTATGAGCTTCATAAAAAAATTAGTTCTATTGATGCTTTCTAAGTTATCATCATCTAAGGCTTGGGTAGACCTAGATAAACCTATAGATATCACCATGACTACTGCAATTATTGCAAGGATAGCTCTAGAACAATACTTTCCAGCATCTGTCTTACTTTTGTTATTCACCGTATCCCCCCCTGTTTGAGTTATACATAGGTATAATTAATTACTTTAATAATTTATATGAGGGGGGAATAAATTTTATTACTTTAGTTTAAATAGGTATTTATATCATCTAAGGTTAAAGCTGGTTGAAGGGCTATGTTTATGCCATTTGCAATTATTTTAGATACACTATCTATTACTTTATCAATATCTTTAGGAGTTACTACCATGCCTCCTAATTCTGGATCTAAAACCTCTCTAATCAATGTTTGTCTTTCATCTCTGTCAACTTCCTTAAGCATGCTATAAAAGGCACCTCCCTTAGTTGAAGACTTGATTAAGCTTTCTAAAACTAAGTCTATGGTGTCATTAGCTATAGTTCCTGCATCTACCACTGTAGGTACTCCTATGGCTATTACAGGAACTCCTAATGTCTTTTCACTGAGCTCTAACCTTCTATTTCCTACTCCTGCTCCTGGAGATATACCTGTATTACCTAGCTGTATAGTTCTATTTACCCTCTGTGTTTTCCTAGAAGCAAGAGCATCTATACAAATTATTACACTAGGTTTTACCTTATCTACTATACCCTTTATAATTTCGCTGGTTTCCATACCTGTAAGTCCTAAGACACCGGGGGATATAGCACACACTGGTCTTACTCCCTCATCAATGCTATCTGGAACATATTCTTTTAAGTGTCTGCTTATCATTATCTTTGACACTACCTTTGGTCCTACGGCATCAGCAGTGATATTCCAGTTACCTAACCCTACCACTAAAGCTACCATATCTTCATTTAGATTTATGAGATTTGATAACTCTTTAGCCATAACTTCACTTACATCTATTATTCTCTCACCATCATAGTATACGAATTCTGGAAATTCTAAGGTGATATATTCACCAATAGGTTTTCCTATGTTTTTAGCTCCTTCTTCATCTAATATTTTTACAGCAGTAACTCTAACGTTATTATCTATGTATTCCTCCGATTTTACTCCTGATAATTTTCCAGGATTATTTTCACTATAAATCTCTTTAGCTTCTAACGCTAAATCTGTCCTTACACTGTAAACTACTTCTTCTTTATCCTTAGACTTGCTTTCCTTCATCATAATCATTACACCTCATTTATGGTATTTTTCATATCATTCCTATATACATTAGTATTTATATTTATCTTTTCCCAAAGTTTCTTTCATATACTAATATGTTAAAGGTAAATTCTAATATGTTAAAGGTAAATTCTACTTGAAGTACGTAAAATTTAATGTTATAATAGCTTTTGTTATATGAAACTCGTAAGCAGACTTCCCCAAAGCTGCCGCTGAGAGATTGATAAAAATACAAGGGGGTGAATTAATAATGGCAAACATTAAGTCAGCTAAAAAAAGAATCAAAGTTACTCAAGCTAAGACTATGAGAAACACTATGATAAAGTCTTCTTTAAAGACAACTATAAAGAAATTTGAAGCTGTTCTAGCTAGCAATGACGTTGCTGCTGCTCAAGAAAGCTTTAAAACTGTAGTTAAAGCCCTTGATATGGCTGCTTCTAAAGGCATAATACATAAGAATAAAGCAGCTAAGAAAAAATCTAGATTAGCAGCTAAGTTAAATGGATTATCTGCTTAATAAATAAACCGGTGTATTCACCGGTTATTTATTTTTTTGCATATATTAAATTTTGACCTTTTTATTTATTCATCATGGTCTTTACCATAAGCATTTCAATGGCATTCTTTTGATCTACAGATTTACTTTTTATTTCACTTTCCGTTTCAATGCAATTTTCTATATTCTTCTTTAGAGCTTCCTGAGAAAACTTTTTGCTTTGAACTATCATCTTATCTGCAATATAGGGATTTAAGTTATATTCCTTTACTATGTCTTCTTTTCTAATCCCTTTTCCAATCTTTATTCTTATGGCAAATAAAAGCTTAAATTGACGCTCTATCATAGATAATATTTTAGGTGGTTTTTCACCCCTATATATCAATTGATTTAAAGTATCTATGGCTGCCTTTATATTTCTTTCTGAAAGATAGGATACTAAATTAAATATATCATTCTCCTTTTCATAGGGACACATCTTTATTATATCTTCTCTAGTTATCTCCCTTCCTTCAGTATATAAAATAAGCTTCTCTATCTCGTTATCTACTATGTTCATGTTATTTTCTATGATGGAGCAAAAGTATCCAACTTCACTTTTTCCTATGGACTTTCCCTTTTCTTCAAAGATGGCTTTTACTTTACTTTGAAGGCCCATGCCCTTTAGTTTATCAACTTTTACAACCTCACATACATTTTGAAGTTTCTTAACCTTATTACTAAGTTTTTCTCTATCATCTTCAAAGACATAGTACATAATTAAAAAGGTATAAGGAGGAATATCCTTAAGATAGTTTCTAAGGCTATCTATATCTTCTCCCTTATCTCTTAAAAAGTTAGCTCTAAAGATTTCTACCATTCTATATTCACTCATAAAGGGTATAGTTTCGCAATTATTTATTAAAGTATCTACATCTAGTTTATCTCCAGAAATTCTTGTATAGTTAAAATCAGCAAAACTTTCATCTATCTTTAAATTTCTTATTTTTTTTATAGATGTCTTTATAAGTCCTTCATCAGAACCACAAAGTATATAACAATTTTTTAGTTTATTTTCTTTTATGTGTTTTTCAAGTTGTTCTAAGGTTATCAAGAAAAATTCCTCCACTCTTTAATTCAGTATAATACTTATTTCAGCATAATACTTATTCTAGTGAACATAATTATGATATAATTCTCCACCTATGAGTTTATAGTTTTCATAATAATGTCCTAGAATAATTCCTTCTCTTTTTCTGTTAATCCTTATTATATCACAGTTTGGACTTGTTGATGAAGAATTGCTTTTATAACAGCATTGAGTGGCTTCTTTTTCATATTCCTTGTCTATAATTATATTGCTGATTTTACCCCTATGATTTATTTGTAAAGAGAGAACTCCATCTTTATCTTCTACATCTATACTGCAATGCTTTGATAGTTTTAAGGTTAGCTCTTCTTCAAATTCATCATAGATTCTATCTAATCCCTCATAATTTTCATAGACATATTTCAACTTCACCTTTTCCATACATACCATTACTTTTCTGGTACCATAGTTTATTTCTACAATATCAGCCTTTTTACCCCCTATAAAATTTATTTCCGGGTAAATTATATATTGCTGCTTTATAGTTAAAAGAAATAGTAATATAGGCAAGTATCTTAAAGACTTCACCCCTCTTCTTATAAGAATATAACTTAGGTATAATATGAGAATCATAACCCCTTCTATGTAAGTAAATTCTAAGGGTACGGGCAAAAGATTAACTAAGAAATCCTCCATGGTATTAATTATAAGTAGCACTGAGTTAGTAATGAGGGATAAAAGATTAAACACCGTTGGAACCTTAATAAATATAAGTAGAAGATTACCTAAAACTAATAGGAAGGTGTAAAAGGGAATCAAAAATAGATTAGAAATAAGTCCACCTAAACTCACAGCATTAAATCTCATTATTATATAGGGTGTAGTAAAAATCATAGAGCTAAAGGTTAAACTAAGAGATGTAGCTATAAAATTGGGGAGTTTATAAAATTTCCTTTTAATTTTATTATTTAAAGTGAGGATTCCTAATACGGCTAAAAAGCTAAGTACATAACCTATATCTAATATGTAGTAGGGTTTTATTAACAGAAGTAAAAATGCTGCAAAGGCTAAGGCTGATATACCTTCATAGGTCTTTTTCACCTTAGGGCCTAATACCAGCAATAATATCATTATAAAGGCTCTAAAAGTAGAGCTTTTTCCTCCAGTAAATATAACATAAAAGAAAAGAACTATTAAAGCTAGTTTATATCCAATTATACTTTGAAGTACTACATAAATTAAGGATACATGAAGTCCTGATACACTTATTATATGAGATATACCTAAAGCATTGAATTCTTCTCTTTTATCATAATCAATATAGCTATCATCGCCACCACTTACTGCTAGTATAATAGCAGCTCCTTCTTCATCAGTAACAGCTAAAAGCTTATTATAAAGATGACTTTTTATCAAGTATCCCTTGTATATTAAATCTTCCTTTAAAGGCTTTGAAGCTATTAGGTTATACTCTCCTACAATTCCTTTACTATAATCTACCTTTCTATGAAATTCTCCTTTTAATATGTACTGCCTTCCCAATTGAATCTCCTTGTTCTTAGGAAAAATTTTAATTCTTTTATTTTGAAGACTACCAATATAGTAATCCTTCCCTTCCTCCACGATTCTGCACTTAATATTTTCCCCTAGATCCATGGAATAAAAATATATAATGCAGTTTATAAAAAACAACATAGAAAACCCCATAACTATAAAAGCTAGGGGTTTCTTAAAATCTTTTTTAAGTAAAAGTACATAAATTACTATAAAAACTACCGCTGGTAAAATTCCCATGTAGCTATATAAAAAGTATATAGTACATCCAAAAATCCCTGCCAAACATATCTGAACCATGGATTTATCCATAATATCACCCTGTAGTATCATTGCCAAAGTAATAAATTGTAATTCAGTTTTATAACCAATTTTTATATATTTCTTCATCTGGCATTGGCTTTGCAAAGTAATATCACTGAATCTCATCACATTGTAATTTTCTTAAACATTCCAATTGTTCTTTTCTTTCAACTCCTTCAGCTATTACAGGAACCCCTATGGCTTTAGCAACGGTAATTACAGCCTTAACGATTGCGTAATCATAGTTATCCTTATCTATTAGATCTACTAAAGGTTTTGCTATTTTTATTCTATCTACTGGTAACTGCTTTAAATAATATAAAGAGGAATATCCAGTTCCAAAGTCATCAACAGCTATTGAAATACCCATTGCATTAATCTTTAGCAATGTATCTTTAACTTTTATATCTTCTTCCAATTCTAAAGTCTCCGTAATTTCAACTTCTACTTCTTCAGGTGTAATATGATATCTTTCCATGATTTCTTTTAATTTTATAATGAAACTATTATCCTTTAACTGTCTTACAGAAACATTAATTGCCATTCTAAGGTGTTTATTAGTTTTTTTCTTCCACTGGGATAGCTGTGCCATTGCATTTTCCATAACCCAATATCCTATGGGAATTATAAATCCTGTTTCCTCTGCAATGGGAATAAATTCACCAGGTGAAATAAATGTTCCATCATTTCTTTGCCATCGTATAAGTGCCTCAAAGCCTATAATACTTTCATCTTCAATAGATACTTGAGGCTGATAATACAATTGAAATTCTTCATTCAAGTCAGCTTTTTTAAGCATAATTTCAATTTCATTTTTAGCAAATGCTAATTCTCCTAGTTTTTGGGTAAAGACCATTGCCCTATTAAATCCTAATAGCCTAGCTTGTAGCATGGCTATATCTGCATGTTTTATTAATTCCTCTCTATTTTTTGCATCAAGGGGATATATAGATATTCCTATATTTAGAGTAACTCGTATATCATACTCTTCAATGGTATATATGTCACTACAGGCATGTATAAGATTTTTAGCCATTTCTAGTCCATCTCCGTAGGTATAGGAACCTTCCTTAGCAAAAACAAAAACATCTTCACCAAAGGAAGCTAAAATATCTTCTTCTCTGTAAACATACTCTTTAAGTCTCTTTCCTATTTCCAATAATACTTCTTCTCCAATATAATTACCAAACATGGTCTTTAGCATTTTATATTTATTTAAATCAATGTAAAAAAGAATAATATTTTCATCTTTCTTCAGATTATTAATATTTTTATCTATCTGCTGAAGAAAATATCTCCTACTATGTAATCCTGTAACTACATCTTTGTTTATCAAATCATTTAACTCTTTTGTTCTTTCCTGAACCTTGCTTTCCAACTTTAAATTTAATTGCTTTTCATTTTTTAATAATTCTTCTTTAAGTATATTGGTTTGAATATGATTTGAATGTATATAGTAAAAGGTAATAACTATAGGCATTAATAATAAATATTCTAACTGCACGCCTTTAAATAGGATTAAAATTATTGGAGCAGTTAATAATAAAAGCCCCTTTTTATTTCTACCACTATTCATGAATTCAGTAGGTTCTATCTTATGTTGAGTATTAATTTTAATAATTGACCCTATAGCTGCCACTCCAAAAGCAATTACATATGCAGCATCTAATAATGAATTGGCTCATATAGGCTGTAAAAATATTCATAATAATAAATAATATCAAAAACTATATAGAGTATATATGAACCAGCTGTAACCCTTAAATATAAAGGTATTTTTCCTTTTCTTATAGACAAGAACCAACTAGCAACCCATATAAATATTAAAAAGTCTACAAATACACAAATCATAAAAATCCAATCACTTTTCATAATTATTGCATTTTGCATATCAGTATTAAAAAATATAACCCAAACTAAAGTCATAGTACAGATTGTTATTGCAACAGTATCTATTAAAACCTGGGTTACATTCCATTTTTTAAATTGATGATATCCACCTATAATTAAGGAACATAGCAACAGTAAATTAGTCAATGAATACCCACTTACTATAGCACTAACTTGTTCTGGATTAATTTTCAGAATCATAGCTTCCACTGCCCACATAACATCAAAGACAGCCCAGTTAAAAATACTTAGAGCCAAAAATAATCCTGAAGTTTTTAATGTCTTATTTTTCTCCTCCATATAATAACCTTTAAAAACATAATAAGCTGCTATAAAAGTTACAATGGGAGATAAAATGTTTCCAAAAAAATTCGATTTTACAACGGTTGCTCCGAAATAGGATAAATATAAAATTGCTATTAATACCACTGTCAAAACTTTCTTCATAATCCATTTCTCCCTTACAATCGTAGAAATATAATATATAACTTATTTCTCATACAGAATATAAGCTTCTTATTCTAAATATAATACTATTATTCTTTTTTTAGGATGAAAATCCTTTATTTATATAATAAATATTTTCATCTATAATTTCATTGAAGTTAATATAGGGTATGTAAATGTAAAATTGTATGAATATACCAATGAAGTGATATGTAAATATAGAAATATTTGCATAGGTAACTATATGACTATTTATATAGTTAACTATTTACCTATAAAACTATATAAATAGTTAACTAGTTAACTATTTGTTGTGTTCATGGTGGTTTCCAAAAAAAGTAATGGGGTCAGACCCCCTCCCTTTTTTTGGGAGGGGGTCTGACCCCATTCCAAAAATGAAAAAACAATGGGCTAGCCCATTGTTTTTTTGGCGGGAATATGTGAGAATCGAACTCACCCGTCGTGGTCTTAGCACGGCAACTCGGTTTTGAAGACCGGCAGGCACACCAGCACCTATCTACTCCCATATTACTTCCTACACTTGGTATTATAAGATGTAATAGATAAAAAATCAAGTATTAAAATCATCAATACTTGATTTTTTTCACTATTAATACATTACTCTATCATTTTCTACACGTTTAGTGAATTTTATACTATCTAGATGTTCTAGGATAGCAATGGTATATTTTCTGTTACTTTCAAAAATTTCTTTAGCGGTAGCTGCTGATATAGAGCCATTTTCAAGAATATAATTTCTTACCTTATTCTTAGCTTCTTCATAATCTTCCTTAAGAAGAGTGCAGTCTTCATTTAATTTAATTAAAATTTCCTTATCTAGTAGAAGTTCATATACCATCTTAAATCCTGCTCTATCTTTTTCCCCTTGAGCTAAGTCTACATATTTAGGAGGGGTAAACTTTAACTTTTTATATTCATTTATTATAAAGTTCTTCATTCTTTCTTGTTCTTTATTCAAGGTTACATTAAAATCATATAAAGCTATAAATTTTTCACTAACTTTTAATGTTTTCTTTTCTACTAACATGTTTAATATCTCATCATAATTCTTTTGTTTTAATTTTTTAGTAAATATTTTATTTTTAGCTTCTTCTTTAGACATTCCAAATTTCAATGGATTCTTTTTGTGGAAATCTTCTATTAGTGCCTTTAATTCTTTAGTTTTATCCTTTAAGAAATCTTTATGGATGAATATGCTATTATCCTGTCCACCTAATCTTATTATGATCCCTTGATCTTCTAAAACTTTTAATTCCTCTTCTATGTTATCCATGTTCTTCCCAAGACTCTTTAATATGGCTAAAGAATCTGGATAGGTATCACTTAAATTTTTCACTGTATTTTCTAAAATATTAGTAGATTTACCACTTTCTTTTAGTTTTAATTCTTCTAAATACTCAGCTGTAACCTTCTTAGATTTTTTAGCATTAGGCTCTATTATTATACCTCCTGCTATGGTATTCATAGGAGAATAGCTTCTTATGATGTAGCGGTCATTTCTTTGCGCTGTAATAGGCTTTTCTAATCTCAGTTGAACGTAAGCCCACTGTCCAGGTTTAATTTCTTCTTTATCTAAGGGTATAATTCTACAGATTATTTCTTCTGTGCCATGATATAACCTTACCCTTTGTCTATTTACTATAGACTTTTCAGCGGTTTTTATATGGTACAACTTACAATCTATGATTAAAGAGGGCTCCATAATATCTTCCTTAGCTACCACATTACCTCTTTGTACCTCTGACACCTTAATATTGGCAAGGTTTATGGCACAACGCTGTCCTGCTTCTCCAAGTTCTGAAGGCACATCATGGACTCTTATTCCTCTAACCTTGGCCTTAACCTTACCTGGATATATCTCCACGGTATCACCTAGGGATACCTTTCCACTTATTATAGTTCCAGTTACCACTGTACCAAAACCACTTATACTAAAGGATCTATCTACTGGTAATCTAAAATGACCTTCTGTATCCTTTGCTTCTACTTCTTCAGTTAATTTATCTATATCCACAATTAATTCTTCAAAACCCATTTTAGTCTTAGAGGATACTGCGTGAATAGGTGCATCTTCTAAAAAAGTATCCTTAAATTCTTCCTTTATGTCTTCCTTTATCATATCTAACCAGTCAGCTTCTACTAAGTCTGACTTGGTTAACACTACTATACCTTTTTTTATATTTAAAAGTTTTAATATTTCAAAGTGTTCCCTGGTTTGCGGCATTATTCCTTCGTCAGCAGCTATTACAAGTAACACCACATCTATACTACTTATTCCTGCTAACATGTTTTTAATAAACTTCTCATGACCTGGTACGTCAATTATTCCTGCTCTTCTCCCTGAAGGTAAGTCAAAATAGGTAAATCCTAAATTTATAGATATTCCTCTATTTTTTTCTTCTTGTAGAGTATCTGTTTCCCTTCCTGTAAGAGCTTTAATTAAGGTAGTTTTACCATGGTCAATATGTCCAGCAGTACCTATAATTATATGCTTCATCTATTTTACTTCATCCTTTCAAAGGTTCTGTTATCTAATAGAGCAGATAGGTAGTAACCCACCTGAGTGATCTAATCTACTCTATAGCCTTAAAACATTGTACTATTTCATCAAAATCTTCTTTAAATAAGGTTCTTCCATCTAAAACTAGTTCATCATTATAAACCCTAGCTATTAGTGGAGTTCCCCCTAATCTAAGTTTTTTCTCCATATCCTCTGGAGAAAATTTTTCACTGGTTACTTTAACTACATAGGTTTCAATTTTTTCTGTAGGCATAGACCCTCCACCTACCATGGATTCGCCTTTGTCTATATAAAATTTAAAGCCCTGAGTCTTACTTTGTAGCTTTTTCTTTAGAAGTATACATTTTTTCTTAACTTCTTCCTTAGGCATCAAAATCATATTTAAAGATGGAATGTTATCTATAGCTTCTTTTTCATCTATATAATATTTTAAGGTACCTTCTAAGGCTGCTAAAGTCATTTTGTCAACCCTTAGTGCCCTAGTTAATTGATTCTTTTTCATTCTATCTATATATTTCTTTTTCCCAACAATGATTCCCGCCTGTGGACCACCTAGCATTTTATCCCCACTAAAGGTTACTACATCAATACCTTTTTTTATGCTATCTTGGACGGTAGGTTCATAGGTAAAACCATATTTACCAAAGTCTATAAGAACTCCACTACCTATATCTTCTACCACTGGAATTTCATGCTTTTCTCCTAGTTCTACAAGCTGCTCTAAGGACACTCCTTCTGTAAAGCCTAAAACTTTAAAGTTAGAGGTATGAACCTTTAAAAGTACTCCTGTATTTTCTCTTATATTATTTTCATAATCATATAGATGAGTTCTATTAGTAGTTCCTATTTCTACTAGCTTAGCTCCACTAAACTTCATAACTTCTGGTATTCTAAAGGAGCCACCTATTTCTACTAGTTCTCCTCTAGAAACTATGACTTCCTTTTCCTTTGCTAAGGTATCTAGTACTAGCATTATAGCTGCTGCATTATTATTTACTACCATGGCAGCTTCTGCTCCAGTAACCTTTTTAATAATTTCTTCTATGTGAGAATATCTAGAACCTCTTTTCCCACTTTCTATGTCATATTCTAAATTATTATAGCTCCCTGCCACTGTTATCACATTTTCTATAGCTTTTTTTCCTAAAAGTGAACGACCTAAATTAGTATGTATAACAGTTCCTGTGGCATTTATCACCCTTTCTAGGTGCATTTTGTTTTTGCTTTCTAGAGTATGAACTGCAAAATCTAGTACTTGCTCTGTGTTTAAACTATCTACATTGCCTTTTAATATACCATTTCTATAAAATTCTATTGCTTCCCTTAAGGATTCTAAAACTATGGTTCTAGAATTTTCTTCTATTAACTTATTTACTGATTGAAGTTTTAAAAGTTCATCTATCTTAGGTAATTTTCTTAATAATTCCTTATTCATTTTACTTCTCCCATGCATTTTTAATAAGATACCAATAATTTTACAACTATCTATTCTACCACTAGAGGCACTTCACCCTTTTCAATTACTTCACCAATAATAGCAGGTTTTATATCTAACTTCATTAATCTTTCCATCATAGACTGAACTTGATCAGAAGGAGTAGATATTAATAAACCTCCTGAGGTTTGTGGATCAAATAAAGCATCCTCTAACCATTCTGGAATATTCTCTAATTTATACTTGCCATCTAAATATCCTTTATTGTTATAAGTTCCTGCAGGCACTAACCCCATCTCAGCATATTCTCTAGCACCTTTAATCACTGGAATTTTATCTTTAAATAACTTTATAGTGATATCAGAAGCTGATGCCATCTCATATCCATGACCCATTATTCCAAAGCCAGTAACATCTGTGCATGCATTTATGTTGTAATCTACTATAATTTCACCTGCATATTTATTTAAGGTACTCATAACCTTTACAGCTTCATCATATACTTCCTTGGATGCTATTTCTGCCTTTATAGCTGTATTAACAATTCCTGTACCTATAGGCTTTGTTAATATAAGTACGTCTCCCACCTTACAACCATGATTTTTAAGGACCTTTTCAGGATGTACTATTCCCATAACAGATAACCCATACTTAGGTTCGTCATCTTCAACAGTATGTCCACCAATCACTACGGCACCTGCTTCTATGACTTTATCAGCGCCACCTTTTAAAATTTCTCCTAATATATCTATATTAAGGCAATTAGGAAAGCAAACTATATTCATGGCCACTGTAGGCTTTCCTCCCATGGCATAAACATCACTTAGGGAATTTGCAGCTGCTATGGCTCCAAAGGTATAAGGATCATCTACCACTGGTGTAAAGAAATCTAAGGTTTGAATAGCTGCTATATCCTCTGTTAGCTTGTAAACTGCTGCATCATCAGAAGTTTCTATTCCTACTAATAGGTTTTCATTTGACATTTTAGGTAATTTGTCTAGTATTTTTGAAAGGGTCTCCGGCCCTATTTTCGCTGCTCATCCAGAGGTCTTTGAAAGTTCTGTTAATCTTTTTGACATGGTTTTACCTCCTTATTTTATAATAAAAACAAACACTATTTTTTATTAAATTTAACTTTATTTAGTATTAAAAATTATACTAATTCTTTAATAATTCTATACTAATACTCATTTTATGTCTACCTTATCTCTCAATTTCTCTAAGGTTTTTACTCCTATACCCGTTATATTGGTCAGTTCATCTATGGAGTTAAACTTTCCATTTTCATTTCTGTAATCTACTATACTTTGAGCTTTTACTTGACCAATACCTGGAATGGTCATTAGTTCATCCACTGTTGCTTTATTTATATTTATTTTTCCTTTTGAATCTATAGCTCCTGTACCCTTTTCCTGCTGTTCTTCAGCTTCAATTTCTGAATCTGGTACTTCTTCACCTATTTTATATATTTTAATACATTGTTCATCTTCGAGTATTTTAGAAAAATATATCTTTTCCTCATCAGCTTCCGGTGTTAGCCCCCCTGCTATTTCAATTAAGTCTCTTACTCTAGAACCTGCTTTTAATTCATATTCTTTAGGAGCTTTCACTGCACCTTTTATATCTACAACTATTTTACTACCATTTATATTTTCTTGATTTTCACTTTCTTGATTTTCACCAGCTTTATTATTACTCGCTTTATTCTCATTATTTTCATTTTCTCCATTCCCCTTTGAATTTTGCCCCTGGAAATATTGTTGTTCATCAAGGAATACCTCTTTATAGTCTTCTTCTTTATTATGATTAATTATATATCCTGCTACCAAAAATATAATGCTAAGTATTAATATGGATAATGCTCCAATTATTTTTTCTTTTAATTTCACTTTAATACACCTCTCAATTAACATTTTATCCATATTTTTTATAAATTATTATCGTACTTCCAACTTTTTTTTGATATAATTATGTATTATGTGTTAAAAAAGTTACTAGATAAAAATTAAATATGTATAGTAAGGAGATTTCTATGAAAAAGCTATTATTTATCATATTATCATTTTTCGCTATAACCCTATTAAGTTATAGTAATGCATATGCATACTCAGACCCACCTTCAATAACTGGTAAAAGCGTGGTAGTTATGGATGCTAATACTGGGGCAGTGGTCTATGGGAAAGATGAAAATAAGCCTTATCCACCAGCATCTACAACAAAACTAATGACAGTACTTCTAACTCTAGAAAATTGTGATCTAGATGAAGTTGTAACTGTAGGTGAATTTCCTCCTACCATTGAGGGTTCAAAAATCTATATAGATGTAGGAGAAAAGATGACTGTAGAAGAAATGTTATATTCAGTAATAATGGTTTCTGCAAATGATTGTGCTGCTGCTCTAGCAGAGCATATCTCTGGCTCCATTGAAGAGTTTGCTGTATTAATGAATAAACGCGCAAAGGAACTTGGCTGTAAAAATACCAACTTTGTAAATCCTCATGGACTTTATGATGATAAGCATAGAACTACAGCTTATGATTTAGCTCTTATGGAAAAAGAATTATTAAACCATGAAAAATATATTGAAATATCTAAAACTAAATCTACTTTCTTACAGCCTACAAATATTTTTAAAGAAAAAAGACCTCTTTGGAACGATAATAGACTACTTCACGATGCTTATCAGTGCTATTATCCAGATGCCATTGCTGGTAAAACAGGCTATACTGATGAATCTCGTCATTCTTTTGTAGCTTCTGCTGGTAAAGGTGATAACAAATTTATAATAGCAATATTGTTTGATGAAAATAAAGCCTATTATAATGAAACTCCTAAACTTTTTGATTGGGCCTTTAAAAACTTTTCCACTGAAAAAGCTTTTTCAAAAGGTGAAGAAATAGGTACTTATGAAACTACTAATGGTTCAATTATTCCTTTGTTGGCTGATAAGGACATACTATATACCAAGGATAACAGTTCTAAAGAAAAGCCATCCATAGTAATTAATAAGGATACTCTTAGTAATAAATTTTTTAATAAGGGGGAGCCTATTACCACTGTTGCAGTTAATTATAATAGTCAAAGCTATAGTAGTGAGGTTTTAAGTGGTAGTGATTATGAAGAAGAAGTGCTTCCTGTAGTTGGTAATTTAGTTACTACAGAGGATAACACTATAAGCTATAAAAATCTATTTATGATTATAGGTGGAATAGTTTTAGGAATTATTCTTCTAATATTGGCTATTATATATATTATTAAGAAAAGAAGATTAGCCAAAAAACGAAAAAAACTTTTCTCTTCTTATAATTCATACAAAAATAAATATTAATTTACCAAAATATAAATGGTGCTGCATTATTAACTAATGAAGCACCATTTCTTTATCCTATGACTTCCAACTCTAATACACCTATCTTTTTCAACCTGGGAGTAAAGAGCTACTAGGTCTCCAGCTATGAGTTTTCTACATGGATTGAAGGTTATGTATAAGCTTTGTCATATCCTCTGGAAGAACACTTTCAAAGTTTAATATCTCACCACTTCGAGGATGTGGCAATGTTAGACCATAGGCATGTAGGGCTTGACGCGATATTAATTCTTCATCATTAAAATCACTATAGAGTTGTTCTCCATATATAGGACATCCTACATAGCTTAAGTGTACCCTTATTTGATGGGTTCTTCCAGTCTCTAAGACCAATTCTACTAAAGTTCCCTCTTTATAACTCTCTTTTACCTTGTAATGAGTAATACTTCTTTGACCATCCTCTAAAACTGCTCTTTTTATTGTTTCATTTGTAGGTCTTCCTATAGGTAGGTCTATAGTACCTTGTTGATTTTCAAGGTTTCCATGAATTATAGCTAAATAAGACTTTTTAATTAAATTCTTTTCCATGGATTTTGCTAAATTCATGTGAGAAAATTGATTTTTAGCTATCATAATAAGTCCAGAAGTATCCCTATCTAATCTACTAACTAATCTTACTATAGAATTATCATTATTACTTCTAAAATGATGAATAACTCCATTTGCTAAGGTTCCCATAGGATGACTTTTAGTTGGGTGAACTACCATAAAAGGGGGCTTATCAACTATTAATAGATCATCATCTTCATAAATAACCCTTATGTTTAAATCTTCACCTTCTATATTTTGGGTTTCCTCTGCATTAACTGTAACTTCAATAACATCTTCTTCTTGAAGTTTATAGTTAAGCTTTACTTCTTTACCATTTACTCTTAACCTTCTATCCATAGCTGAACCACGAATGAATCTACCGGAAAGATTTAAATTCTCCTTCATGTAGTCTCTTATCTTCACATCCTGGCCTTCTTTTCCTACCTTATATGTAATAACACTCATCTTCTTGTCACCTCTATTTATAAATATTTAAGCCTCCTTGTGTAGGAGGCTTAATCATATACTTAGTTATTCTACTATTGCTATTACTTCTATTTCTATTAAAGCATCTTTTGGTAACTTACCTGGTTGAACACAAGATCTTGCAGGTGGATTTGCATTGAAATACTTTCCATATATTTCATTCATGGCTGCAAAGTCATTCATATCCTTTATAAATACCATAGTCTTTACAACCTTATCTAAGGATGTACCAGCCTCTTCAAGAATAGCTTTAACATTTTCTAAGCACACAGCTGTAGCCTTTTGTATATCATCATTTACTAATTCTCCAGCTTGGTTTATTGGTAATTGACCTGAAGTGTATAGTAAATTTCCTACCTTAACTGCCTGTGAGTATGGTCCTAAAGCTGCAGGTGCTTTTTCAGTGTTGATTATGATTTTATCCATTTTTTTGCCTCCCCAAATTAAATTATTATATATTATTAGATAATTTTTACCTAGTAATATCAGTTTCTTTTAGTAACTAACAAATAATTTCTAGCTTTAATGGTATCTATATGCATTATTGAGTTTCTAGATAATATATACATTATAGTATCGTCAAAGGATTTTAAAAGAGCTTTATCTAAATCCTCATAGGCTAAAGTTCTTAATTCTTCCACACCTTTAAAATTTCTTGAAGGCTCTATACAATCAGCAATATAAACTATTTTTTCTAATGTAGACATATTTTCTCGTCCTGTTGTATGATATTTTATTGCATTTAAAATATCTTCATCTTCCACATGGAACATTTCCTTTGATATATATGCTCCAATTAAACCATGTAAAAGCTGAGGAGATTTGTAATATATATCTGAAATAATTACTCCATTACTCCTTGCTTTATTAATTAAATCATTGGCAGAAAAATTTTTAGCACAATCATGACAAAGCCCAGCTATTCTACCTTTATTAGGATTTATACCATAATGTTTTGCAAGGTCTTCACTAGTTTTCATTACACCTAAACTATGGTTATATCTCTCCTTGGTAAGATGAATTTTTATATAATCTTTTATTCTATTTTCCTGCCACATACCTTACACCTTATTTCTATATAAATTATATTGATTAATTACCTCCTCTACCCCTTGAGGAAGAAGGTAATTAACCATTTTATCTTCTGAAATTTTCTTTTTAATTTCTGTAGATGATATATCTAAGAGAGACATTTCTAACAAAATTATCTCTTTACCATACTCTGTCTCTAAATCCTTTTTCATTTTTAATACATCATCCATAGCATATCCAGTTCTAGAAAACACAACTAAAGTGCAGTTATCTAATATGATGTGAATATTTTTCCACTGCCTTAAAGTCATTAAACTATCTACTCCAACTAAGAAATACCATTGAGTATAAGGTTCTCTATGGTTAAACTGCATTAGAGTATTATAAGTATAACTTAAACTGTCACTTTTTATCTCAAAATCACTTATAGAGAACTTTTTCTCCCCTTTTATGGCCTGAGAAACCATTTTATACCTAATTTTCTCCTCTGTCACAGCCCTAGCTCTTTTATGTGGTGGTCGACCATTTGGCATAAATATGACTTCATCTAGGCTTAAATTATATAGTGCCTCATAAGCTATATGAATATGTCCTATATGTATAGGATCAAAAGTTCCTCCAAAAATCGCCTTTTTCATGCTATTACCTCTTTAAATTATAATACCATATATGAAGTATTTTACCAACTGTAAATGGGATACTTGTTTAAAAGTTACATATCTTTAAAGGTTTCTAAAACTCAATTAAATGTATATTATTTAGGAAGTTCTATTTTAGGATTTTTCTTGGATTTGCGATATATAACTAATTTACTTCCTATAGCTTGAATTCCTTCACAACCTAATTCTTCACATAAAATTTCTGAAGCTTCTCTTGCTGTAATCCCACTATTATTTAAAGTTTTTATCTTAATTAGCTCTCTTGATTCTAGAGCCCCATCTATCTGCTTAAGAAAGTTTTCTTCTATGCCACCTTTTCCTACTTGGAATATAGGTGCCAATTGACTTCCAAGAGATCTAAGATAGCTTCTTTGTTTTGTTGTTATCATGTTATTTATTTCCCCCTAATTCTATAATAAGAACTCAAATTCAAAATCATTTAATCTTACTAGGTCACCATCTTGTATTCCCATATCCTTTAACTCATCGATAATTCCTTTGTTTCTTAAAACTTTATGGAAGTATCTTAATGAATCTGGCTCATTTACATTTACACTAGTTAATAATCTATCTACAAAGGATCCTGTAATCTCAAATATACCTTCTTCGACTTCATTTATTTCATATGTAAATCTCTTTTCTTCAGGAATAAATTTATCGTCTTCTGAAATCTCTAATTCCTTAACTGGAATTGTACTAAGCATTTCAGCTGCAGCCTTCATAAGATCATCTACACCTTCATTGGTAGCTGCGGATATCTTATATATCTTATCATAGCCCATAGCTTGTAATTCTTTTTTAAAGTTTTCATAAACTTCTTCATCATAGAGCATATCAGATTTATTTGCTGCAATTATCTGTGGTCTATCCCATAGCTTTATGCTATATTTTTTAAGTTCCTCATTAATTCTTTTAAAGTCTTCTATAGGATTTCTTCCTTCAACTCCAGAAATATCAACTACATGAATAAGCATTCTAGTTCTCTCTATATGTCTTAAGAACTCTAATCCTAATCCTACTCCCTCTGCTGCTCCTTCTATGATACCTGGAATATCAGCAATAACAAAAGGTTCTATACCCTTCACTGCCACCACTCCAAGATTTGGTTTTATAGTAGTAAAGTGGTAGTTAGCTATCTTTGGTCTAGCCTTAGATACCATGGATAAAAGTGTTGATTTTCCTACGTTAGGGAATCCTAGAAGTCCTACATCGGCTAAAAGTTTAAGTTCTAGCTTAATCCATCTTTCTTCTCCTGGCATACCTGGCTCTGCAAAGTTTGGTGCCTGTCTTGTAGGAGTACAAAATTTTGCATTTCCTTTTCCGCCTTTTCCACCTTTACATACTACAAATTTATCGCCATCATGAGCTAAGTCACACATAATCTTATCTGTTTCAAAGTCTTTAACTATAGTTCCCATTGGAACTCTGATAATAATATCTTCTCCACCTCTTCCGTAGCATTTAGAGCCTTCACCCTTTCCCCCATTAGGAGCTACGAATTTACGGTGATAAGAAAAATCTAATAGGGTAGTCATATTACTATCTACTACTAATATGACGCTTCCACCATCTCCTCCATCTCCACCATCTGGTCCACCTAGTGGAGCAAACTTTTCTCTTCTAAAATGAATGGAACCATTACCACCATCTCCGGACTGTACAAAAATCTTGGCTGTATCTATAAACATTATTATTTCACCTTCCTAACAAAATATCCTTTGATATTTTTACGAATTAAGTATACGTATATTATTATTATTTACAAAAATAATAATTTTACCTATGTTTTATTTTAAAACTAATTAACACCTAGGGATGTTTTTTTATAACATAGAATAAATAATTGTCCTATGTCATAAAAAAGCACCCTTACGGGTGCTTAATTAACTATTCAGCTATTGCAATTTCTACATCGATTGGATAAACACTAGCTTTTTTCTTGTTTTTACCCACTCTTTCAAATCTTACAACTCCATCAACCTTAGCGAAAAGAGTGTCATCTCCACCGATACCAACGTTTGTACCTGGGTGAATTTTTGTTCCTCTTTGTCTTACAAGGATGTTTCCTGCAAGTACAAATTGTCCGTCTGCACGTTTAACCCCTAATCTCTTAGATTCACTATCTCTACCGTTCTTAGAGCTACCTACTCCTTTTTTATGAGCACATAACTGAAGGTTTATTAGTAACATATCACTGCACCTCCTCTACTACAACTTTGATATATTTTCCATAACTAATTTCTAAATTTTTTAATCCCAATAACATCGTTTCTAGTAGGACTTGTGTACTTTCTATTTCCACATGAGATAACTTAGATACATCTAAAGCTATGTTTCCCTCTTCCGCGATATATGTAGGTTTTAACTTTAGCACCTCTAACACTCCTAAGATTGTTACCTGGGCTAAATTACTTACAGAACCACAAACAACATCATCATAAACAGTTGTATTTTGCTTAACATCAAAATACTCAGCATGCCCATATACATGAAATGATACTAACATGCTTTTTGTTCTTTTGAAAGTTACCTTAATCATAATTAAGCTTCAATCTTCTCAATTACAACTTTAGTAAATGGTTGTCTATGACCTTGTTTCTTTCTGTAGTCTTTCTTTGGCTTATATTTGAAAACTATAACTTTCTTAGCTTTTCCTTGTGCTACTACTTTAGCAACAACTTTAGCTCCTTCAACTACAGGCTTTCCAACTACTAAACCGTCTTCTTTTCCAACTGCTAAAACCTTATCGAATTCTACAGTTGAATCAACTTCAGCTTCAAGTTTTTCAACGAATAAAACGTCTCCCTCTTGAACTCTGTATTGCTTTCCTCCAGTAAGTAAAACTGCGTACATTAAATACACCTCCTCAATCCAGTCTCGCCATCTCAGGTATAACTTACAAATTCTTTACAAAATTTTATAAGTTAGTTTAAAAACCTTATGTGTGCGGTCTACAAATGACATTTTAACACATACGCTGATGATTGTAAAGCAACTTATGGTATTTTTTTATTGATGATTATTATCTCTAATACTGCCATGTTTTTCAAAATTATTACTTACATCTAGTTTTTGCAGAAAATACTTTTAATTCTTCCATAGCTTCAATTTGGCTATGGAAAATTAAAGATTCAGCTTTAAAATTATCTAGATTTTCCTGAAATCTAATAAAAATATCACAGTCTAGCCCATCTAATTTCTCCACAAAGGTTACTATATCATTATTTATTTCATACTCATAGTTTTTATCTAGTTCTATATAGATATTTTTAATTCCCTGCTCTGATTTTATTTTTTTCACTTTACCTTTTAAAATGCTTAATATATATTGTAAAGATACTTTTTCTCCTGTACCTTTACAATGAACACAGGAATTAAAAACATAATCACATATGGATTTGCCATATTTTTTTCTAGTTATCTGAACTAAATTTAATTCTGTAAAAGGATATATCTTAGTATTATGCTTATCATCCTTAAACTCTTCTTGTAGAACTTTTAAGACTTCAGCTTTATCTTCATGAGATTTCATATCTACAAAATCTACTACTATTATCCCACCTAGATTTCTCAGTCTTATCTGTTTTACTACTTCCTTAGCAGCTTCCATGTTAGTTACTAAAATATTTTTTTCCTTTAAAGATGGCTTTATGTTTTTAGCTGTATTTACATCCACCACATTCATGGCTTCAGTGCGCTGTAACACAATGTTACCACCACTGGATAAGTTAATTTTATTATGTCTTAATGCTAAAATTTCTTTTTCTATGCCATAATTATCAAATATTGATAAAGCTCCTTCATAAAAACTTAGATGAAGATTTTCTAAGTGCTTTTCTTTAATTAACTTTTCATAGTAAAGGTAATCTTCATAATTATCAACTACTATCTCAGCTCCACCTTCAGTATAATTTCTTAAGACCCTACTTAGTATCCCATTATCTTTATAGAGAGGTCCTACTTTAGATGAGTAAGTAAACTTATTACATATTTCTTCATATCTATGTATTAACTCACTTATTTCTTCCTTTAAAATGTTTATATCAATATTTTCTGCTTTTGTTCTAATTATTATTCCAACATCCTCAGGTTTTGATATATCTTCTTCTATTAATTCTTTAAAATTTGGTGTTTTAATCTTTTTTGAAATTTCTATATGGCTATGTTCTTTAGTAAGTACTGCATAGGCTCCTGGTAAGGAAAGGTTTCTAGTTACCTTTGGGCCTTTTTTATCTATCTCTTCCTTTACTACCTCTACCATAACTTCATCACCTTTTTTAAGGGTGTTTATATGATGATTTTTTTCTAAGGAAAGATATCCATTTTTTTCATAACCTATATCTACGAAAGCACCATGAATAGAAGGTACTATATTTTTAATTACACCTCTATATATGTCTCCTACCTTAGGGCCTTCTGTATCTTCTTCTATAAAACACTCTTTAAGAATATTACCATATTTTACTGCAACCTTTAATAATGTATTTTGTCTTTCAATGAATATTTTTTTCATTAAATCAACTCCTAGTACTGTGCAAAATACTCTTGAAGTGTAAGTAGTTCTTTCCCTTTAAAGGCATACATTTCTACTCTTTTTATATCAACAAAGGCATCTTCCTTAATTCCCTTTACATGAGTTTTTATAAATTCACTAAGTAAACTTGCTGATAGGTTTTCTCTACTTCCACAACTAAGAAATCCTTCTATAGTTAACATTTTATTATCTATGGAGTACTTTATCTCCTTAACTAAAGGCTTAATATCTGTTTCCTTTTCTCCTGATTTAGATTTCTTTAAAATTGTCCATTGACTTAAATTCATTAAAGAATCCATATCTAGTACAGACTCATCCTGAAGTTTAAAATTTATTATATATTTAGCTGCATCTATGGTAGCCATTGCTTGCTGATTTTTCTGTCCTTCTTTTCTGGCTACTTTGGTAACGGATAAAAATTTAACTCCACCTACTGTATTTTCATTTAAAGTCTTTAGAATTTCCTTTTCATCAACGGCTTCAATAAACACTGCATCTAAGTATTCTCCTGTAGAATATACCCCTACTGATAGGGGTTGTGCTATAGATATGCTCATATGAGGATTAAACCCTTTAGAATACTCTATTGGTAGTTTTGCTCTTCTTATAACTCTTTGTATAGTTCTCATTAAATCTAAATGAGATAAAAACTTTATTTCACTTTCTTTAGTGTATTTTATTAAATAACGCACCATGAAAGCACTCCTTTTCCTTAAAGCTAGTATTGATCCCACATCCTGTACATCTCTCTCTACAGTCTGGTGTTAAAACCATTTCTTTAGCTTTTTCATTTTCACTTATTAGATAGCTTTTACTTACTCCTATATCAATGAAGTCCCATGGTAAGATTTCATCATAACTTCTTTCTCTATAAGCATAGAATTCTCCATCTATCCCACATTCTTCAAAAGCTTCTTGCCACAATTCAAAGTTGAAGTACTCGTTCCAACCATCAAATCTAGCGCCCTTTTCAAAGGCCTTTACTAGAACATCACAAAGTTTTCTATCCCCTCTTGCAAATACTGCTTCTAGGTAGCTAAGTGCTGATTCATGCCAATTGTAGTTAATAGCCTTACTTTTTATAGCGTCTCTAAGACTTGATATTTTTTCTCTCACTTCAGCCACTTGATTCATTGGAGCCCATTGGAAAGGTGTAAATGGCTTTGGTACTAATATAGAAGTACTTACTGTAACTCTTAAGCCCCTCTTTCTTACATCCCTAGGTACATGGAAGTATTCCTCTACTACCTTTTCTGCTAAGTGTGCAATTCCTTCTACGTCTTCTACGGTTTCGTAAGGAAGTCCTATAACAAAGTATAGCTTTATAGTTGACCAACCTGATTCAAAGGCATTTCTAGCAGATCTTAATAAATCTTCTTCTGTTACACCTTTGTTTATTACATCTCTCATCCTTTGAGTTCCAGCTTCTGGAGCAAAGGTTAATCCTGTCTTTCTTACCTTTTGTATCTCCTTTATTAAATCTACAGAGAAGGCATCTATTCTAATTGATGGTATAGATACTCCTATTTTTTCTTCTCCATACTTTTCAATTAAAGAAAATATTAAGTTTTGGATATTAGAGTAGTCACAAATACTTAAGGAACTTAGAGAAATCTCCTGATAACCTGTGTTTTTTACAAGAACATCGATTTCTTCCATAAGCTTTTCTGTGGTTTTTTCTCTAACTGGTCTGTATATCATTCCTGCTTGGCAGAATCTACATCCTCTTGTACATCCTCTAAAGGTTTCAATAACTATTCTATCATGAATAATTTCTGTATAAGGAACTATGAATTTTTCTGGAGAATTGTTAGCATTAAAATCTGAAATTATTCTCTTTTTAACAGTTTTAGGTACATCCTCATACTTTGGAGTCATGTCCTTAATAGTGCCATCTTCATTGTAATTTACGTCATAAAGGGATGGTACATAAACTCCTTGAATCTTTGAAATTGCTCTTAGATATTCAGCCTTTGATTTACCCTTCATTTCCTTATAAACATCTAAAACATCATGGGTAACTTCTTCTCCTTCTCCTAATATGAAAACATCAGCTATATCATATAAAGGCTCAGGATTGTAGGCGCAAGGACCTCCCATCATGATGATAGGATATTCTTCTCCCCTTTTTGAAGCTCTAACTGGTATATTACACATATCTAACATATTTAAGATATTAGTATAGCTCATTTCATATTGAAGAGTGAATCCTAAAATATCAAATTCACTAAGGGAATCCTTAGTTTCAAGAGTTCCTAGTGGAATGTTATTTTCTCTTAGTAGTTTTTCCATATCTGGCCAAGGTGCAAAGCATCTTTCACAGAAGGTATCCTCTCTTTCATTCATAAGATGATATAGTATTTTTGTTCCTAAGTGGGACATTGCCACTTCATAAACATCTGGGAAACAAAAAGCATATCTAATATCTACACTGTTTTTATTTTTATTATATGAGTTTAATTCTCCACCTATATATCTAGCTGGTTTCTCAACTCTATACAAAATATCGTCGGAAATTTTATTCATTGAGTATCCTCCTTAAGTTAATTCAACTTAGCTTCAGAAGATTTTACATCCGCTGAAGCTAAGTTTCATTTTAGCACAACTATATAATATTTCAAGTAACTATACTATTTTTCATAGCTTTCTAGAAGTTCTTCAAGAGTTATATTTCCCAATTCCTTAATTCCATTTAATATATCCTCTTCATATAAAACCCCTATCATGTTCATTTCATCATCAAGTACAGTAAATACATTATACTTGTTTTTATCTATTAATTCTATTAATTGTAATATATTTATTTTGTAATAAACAGAAATACTTTTATTTTCTAGGTATCCTCTACCTATTAGCTTTTCCTTTTTTTTGATGATATATCCCATTATTATATAAGCTATCCTCCCTTTTTCCTTATAGGAAATCATTAATATAAATATAGAAAAAAATGCAAAATCTAAAACCAGTTGCTCCATGCATAATCCCATTAAAAAGATTGCTCCAAATATATATCCTATTACTATACTTATATTTAGCGCAATCTTATTAGCTTTTTTATATATGAGCTTAATATTAAGAATATCTCTTAATATACGACCTCCATCTAAAGGAAATGCTGGTATAAGATTAAATATACCTATAACTAAATTATAATTGCAAAATTCAATAAAACTAGAATTAGAAAAATATCTGCCTAAAAAATAACTAGTTAAAGCAATTAAAAAATTCCCTATAGGACCACTTAAGGATATAATAATATCTTCCTTAGGAGTTGCCTCTTCTAGCTCCTTTAATTTTAAAGTAGTACCTATTGGTAATATATCTATAGAAAATCCTGAATAACCTAAAATTCTTGCTGTTATTAAATGAATGATTTCATGGATGATTATGATTATAAAACCTATAATTAACTCACTTTTAAATCCTATAATCAATATTAAAATTATATAGGGTATTAAGTATTTGCTTATTCGTATCAATGATTTCCCCCTAATAATCTTGCTATATCATAGTTTCAAAATTAAAGCATTTCTCTGGGTTTAAAATATTTCCCATATAAAATACTTCTATACTTAATATATTGCCTTCATCTCCCTTTACTGTACCAATAACTTCTCCTGTATCAACAGAATCTCCAATTTTAACTTTGCTACCGCTTAGTCCATAATATTTCATCTCAATACCGTCACCATAGTCTAGGATTAAAGTAATTTCTTTTCCTTCAGTAATACTCTTTACCTTTCCTGGAAAGGACGCTTTTATATCACTTGCACTAGTTAATCTTAAAGAAAGTCTATTATCTTTTATAGTAATTTGATTTTTATCCTTTATGATTATGGGGTTTACATAATTTTCTTTTATATAATTTTCTTTCTTTTCTTCAAAATTAACCATAGACTTTACTTCATTAAAAACTTCAGTAATTTTTTCTTCCTTAAATATATCCAATATACTTTCCTCTTTAAATGCTTGGACTATATTCTCCATAGTTATATTTTTTTCCTTCAATAAACCATTATTTATAATTGCTATACTCTTGTCATATACCTTATTAACGTAACTGTTAGAATATGTTCTAGCTAAAAATAGTCCAGCTATAAGAACTAGAACTATTACGCATTGAATAATCAATATATTGGCAAAGCCTTTCCCAAAAATGTTTAAATAAATGGGGAAGGTATTTCTTCTACTATTTAATTTATAGTTACTACCTCTAGTACTATTTCCACTATATTTTGTAGGTTTATACTCACTAGTTCCTGATTGTTTTCTCATATTAGAATAATATTTTTGATAATATTCATTATAAATTCCCATAAAATATCCCCCCATAATTTATTATTACTAATTTATATATATTAAAAAAAAGTAACTTTATGATGGGTATAAAAATTTATTTTCATCAAAGCCTAATAAAAAAGACTGTCTCAGTATATGCCAATCCTAAAGTAATGTTAATAATGGACTTATATAAAGTACAAATTCAACATTTTAAAAAGATTAACAAATTGTCTTGAGACAGCTTCTTTTATTTAATATTATTATTAATTTTATTATCTGTTTTTTAAAGCCTTCATGAATACTTCTGCTGTACCTATATTAGTTGCAAGAGGTATACAGTGAACATCTGAGAGTCTTATAAGGGCTGTTACATCAGGTTCATGGGGTTGAGCTGTAAGAGGATCTCTTAAAAAAATTATCATATCCATATTTCCTTCTGCAAGTCTTGCTCCTATTTGTTGGTCGCCACCTAAGGGTCCTGATAAAAATCTATATATAGGAAGACCAACTATTTCATTTATAAGTTTTCCTGTAGTGCCTGTAGCATAAAGTTCATGATCCTTTAGCACATCCTTATATCTTTTAGCAAAATCAATAATGTCATCCTTCTTTTTATCATGTGCAACCAATGCAACTCTCATTTAAATCACTCCTAAAAATTAATTTTATTCTTTCTCATACCTATATTTAAAACTAACCCTAAAGATATAAAATAAGTTAACATAGAACTCCCACCATAACTAACAAAAGGTAATGTTATACCTGATATAGGAAGTAATCCAATGGTCATCCCGATATTTTGAATTATTGAAAATAGTATAGATGCTATTACACCTACCACTATAATACCTCCAGCTATATCTTTTGAGTTCTTTGCTATATTTATAAGTTTGCATAGAAGTATTCCATATAACATCATAAGTACTAGCGCTCCAACTAATCCCCATTCTTCACCTAATACAGCAAAGATAAAGTCTGTATGGTTTTCTGGTACAAACTTATATTGCTTCCCATTCATAAATCCCATACCAAATATTCCACCAGAACCTATGGCTATTTTAGATTGAATTAACTGCATTCCTTCTGTTTGTGCATAGTCTTCAGGGTTAATAACTGCTAAAAACCTTGCTCTCCAATAGAAGGGCATAATCTCAGACCTCCATATTCCTACAACTGCCAATACCACTGCGGAAAGACCTCCAACTATGATCTTCCAATTTAAGTTTGCTACAATTACAATTCCCAACATTATAAAAAATGAAACCATGGTAAGCCCCATATCTGGCTGTATTACAATGAGTATCATTGGAATAGCTGCATACATGGCTATTTTAGAAAATGTTTTTATATTATTTATATCACCTTCAGCATCCTCTATAACCTTTGCAACCATAAGGATCATACCAATTTTTGCAAACTCTCCAGGCTGAATAGCTCTATTTCCCAAACTAATCCATGCATTAGCTCCATTTACCGCTTTACCAGTTATATCATTAAAAAGCAAAAGTATAACCGCTGCCCAATATATAACAGGTGCATAATTTAATATTTGCACATAGTCTAAAGTTAATATGAAGTATATAGTTATCATACCCACAATCATCCAAGCAAATTGAAGCATGGCATATTTAGCTCCAATGGCAGAGTAAATATTAACTATACCAAAGGCTACGATTAAAAATACTACAATTAAAATACTAAAATCTATATTTTTAATTAACTTATCATTAATTTTAAATTTCTCTAATAATTTATTCATTTGCATCTCCCTCCATACCTGTTCCTATTATATCATAACAAGGAAAAAAAGCTATGAAAAACATAGCTTTTTTGATTACCTTCTCTTAACTTTTTTAATAGGTATACTAGCCACTAAAGCTGGGGAATTCCCATCATATTCATCACTAGTAGTTATTCTTATTTCAATTTCTTCTCCATTTTCAATTTCTGCATAATTAGATATAGTCTTAAGCAACTCCATTTTAATATTCTCTAAAAAATCTGGTGAAACGGTAGCTCTATCATGGACTAGAATAAGTTTTAATCTATCTGCAGCAATATCCTTTGAAGATACTTTGCTTGAAAAAATTTTAAACAAGTCCATATCTAATTTCTACCTCCTCCAAATATTTTTTTTATTGCACCCATAAACCCTTTTTGACCGTATATTTCATTAAAATCTAGGAATGGTACTTCTTCTCCTAAAATTCTATTTCCAATATTCTTAAAAGCTTGACCAGCATAAGCAGAACTGTCTAACACTACAGGCTCACCTTTATTAGTAGATATAGTTACCTTTCTGTCATCGGGCACTACCCCTATAACTTTAGTAGCTAAACACTCCTTTATATCTTCTATAGTCAACATTTCACCATTCTTAGCCATATCAAAGTTCATTCTGTTAACTATAAGTTCCTGTCTCTCTATCCCCTTAGCATCTAACTTTCCAATAACCCTATCTGCATCTCTCACAGATGTGATTTCTGGATTCACAACAACAATAGCCCAGTCTGCTCCTACAATGGCATTTTCAAAACCTTGTTCAATACCTGCAGGGCAGTCTAAAATTACATAATCAAACTCTTGTTTTAACTGTGTTACCACTCTTAACATTTCATTTATATCTACATCATTTTTATCTCTAGTTTGTGCTGTTGGAAGAAGAAATAAATTGTTAAACCTCTTATCTTTTATAAGTGCTTGTTTCAATCTACACTTTTCTTCAATAACATCAACTAATGTAAATACCACTCTATTTTCAAGTCCCATGAGAACATCTAAGTTTCTTAATCCTGTGTCTCCATCAATAACAACTACTTTTTTATCCATTGATGCTAAAGCTGTACCTATATTTGCTGTAGTAGTAGTTTTTCCTACTCCACCTTTCCCAGATGTTATAACTATGGCCTCTCCCATTTACTAATACCTCCGATTAAATATATTTATTTATTGAATATGGTTCTAAAACAATATTTCCATTTTTAATTCTTGCCAATTCTGGATACCTAGGTTTGTCCATATCTTCTGGAGACCTAGTGATAAGATCAGCAATTTGCATTATTTGTGGTGTTAATGCAAAGGCGGCTATTATAGCACCACTATTACCATTAATCCCAGCATACACACTACCTTTAACAGAGCCTAATACTACTATATTTCCTGCGGCATATACCTCTGCTCCAGAATTTACATCTCCTACAATAACTATATTTCCTGAATATTCAAATCTTTGACCACTTCTTATAGTTTTTCTGACAAATTTAGTTTTTCCTTCATGTATACCATTAAAAACCTTTTTTTTATTATCTTCTAAATTTATAAAGGAGCAATCCTTTATCATAAATTCCGTTGATAAAAAGTCTCTTATTGCTCTTAAATCTCTAGCTTCTAATTGCCTCATATCTACAGTTATTTTAATGGAGGCACCCTTATAGAACCTTCTACCCTTTCGAAGCTTTACTCTCAATGCTTCAATTAAGCTTTCTATAGAGCTAAAGAGTTTAATATTTACAACTAAATTAAGTCCATCTTTTTCGCCTTTAAATTTTATACCATCATCTTGCATATGCAACCTCCACATATCGAGATATTCTTACTATTTCAACGTATAGAGCCTAAATTCCTTCTTTATATTGAGAAAAAATAATTTTTTTGTTGAAATACTTATTATATAACAATATTCCTTTAAAAAAATAACAAATGGTAATCCATTTGTTATTTTTTTTATTTATATTTAAATTCATAATTAGGATTAGTTTTTAATATCTGTTCCTTAAAATAAGCTTCAAACATTGCCTTGGCAATAGTTCCATCACCATGGGCAGCATCAAATACTATAGAACATACTACAATCTCTGGATTATCAAAGGGTGCAAAGCCTACATATACAGAGGCTGCATCCCTTCCAAGAGGTTTTTGCAGAGCATAAGTTACAACGTTAGAAGTACCGGTTTTACCTCCAGTAGGTATAGGAAACCCATTAAATACAGCTGAAGTTGTACCATTTTCTCCTCGAGTAACCTTTCCCATTCCCTCTTTAATAATTTCGATATTTGCCTTATTGAAACTAGCTTTGCTTATAACCTTTGGTTCTATATCTTCTATAACTTCTTTAGTCTTACTATCAATGATTTTATCAACTAGCTTTACTTCATATCTTTCTCCACCATTTAAAAGGGTAGCAAGATAACTAGCTAATTGTAATGGCGTAAATTGATTCATACCTTGACCTATGGATGCATCATAGGCATTACCTGGAGACTTTATATATGAATGCGCATCATTTACACAATAGAACATTGCTAGAGCAATATTTTCTATATCATCTTCAGAATATCCTAAGGCTTTTATAGTCTCATTAGTATTAATTATATCTTGAATTAAAGGTTTAAATCTTTCTAGGATATCATCAGAGGTAGACATCTCTTCTTTTTTTATTTCTTCTCTAATTACATCCACTAAAGTCTTTTTCTTAGAATTGGTAAGTTTTATTTGCTCTAGTTCTTTACCTGTTCCAATCTCCTCTTGCTGTACAATGTCAAAAGGCTTATAATGAGATGCTGCATTCATAGAACTAATTCCTTTTTGTAAATATTCAGCCACTTGATTTATAAATGTATTAGCTTGAACATTTTTGTTTGATTCATAATTGTATATTTGACCAAAATTTTCTTCAATTTCTATGCCTGTAGATGCCTTTAGTTCACTGCCTTGTGGTAATCCTAGTCCTAGTTGCCAACCATATTTTGCTATTAAATTTAAAGCACCTTCAGGATTTTCCATTCCACCACCCTTTGTAAAAAGGCGATCTGCCACATCAAAGAAAAAATAGTTACAAGAAACTTCTAAGGCTTCTTTAACATTAATTCGACCATGGGAACCATGTCTATTATTCATATTATATATCCAACAAGATCCTCCATATCCGTATTTCCCATATATACCATCATCTAAAATCTCAGTATCTCCAGTAATAACACCTTCTTCTAACCCTGCAAGAGCAGTAGCTGGCTTAAAAGTAGATCCTGGTGGAACTAATGATAAGGTTCCGTAATTATAAAAAGGTTTAGGGAATATATCATATCTATCTTCTCTTCTTGTAGTATTTCCTGGTATACTTTTATCTATTGGGAACATTCTATCAAGCAATAGTTGTTCTCTTTTTTCTAAGCTTAAAGTTGTTAATTCCTCAGCTGTTAAAATACCCTTTATATTTGCAAGACCTCTTTTTTTAATATATTCTTTTCCCATGGCTTCTAAATCTGGGTTAAAGTATTGTTGTGACAATTCAGTAGTTAATTTTCCAGGGTCAGTAAATATATTAGGATCAAAACCTGGTTTACTAACAAGGGCTAACACTTCTCCCTTAGTACTTATGGCTACGGCTGCTCCTCTAGTGGCATTAGTACTATCTCCATAATAATTTTTTCCACTCTTTTGAAGATTAGTCATCACTTCGTCTAGTGCCTTTTCTGCAGCTCTTTGTACATCCATATCAATATTTAATTGCACAGTTTTTCCTTGATAAGCTTCTACCTGTCCTAGAGTTCTAACTCTACGTCCTTGCTTATTAATTTCTATACTCTCTTGTCCCTTAGTTCCCTTTAAATAGGCTTCATAGGCTGCTTCAATACCTGCTTTTCCTATGTCATCAGTACTTACATCATAACCCTTTTCTTCATATTTTTCTTGTTCCCAAGGGTTAATTTGAGACATGTACCCTAGAAATGCTGAACCTAACTCTCCATTAGGATAAGATCTCATAGGCTGAGTATCAACTATTATACCTGGCATATCTGGTTGTAGTTGCTCAAATACAAAGGCAGTTTCTTGATCTAAAGTATTTGCAATTACTACTGGGCTATACCCTGAAAAACTTTGCATCTTCATAGCATCTTTTAATAGTAAAAATCTTCTTCTTTCATGAAGAGTTAACTCATAGTACCTATCTACACCATAATCTTTCTCTAAAGTTTTATAGGCCTCTTCTGCAGTTATCTGTAATAACAAAACATCCATATAATTTTTTTGTTCTTCTGTAAGCTCTGAACTCTTCTTACCCTCACCATATTCTTTCTTTACTACCTGCTCTAAAAAACCTCTATCCTTTTTAAATCTAAGTTCTAGCCATTTTCTACTTGATTCATCGGTAGCTTTGAAGTTATATTCTAACTTTCCTTCATTATTTATAATTATAGGAAATTCATCTACAATTGGTATTTGCTTTTTATCTAATATTTCAAAAACTTTAGACATAGTTTTAAAGAAATGCTCTTTACTTTCTTCTGTCTCACTAAATTGTAATACATAATTTTGAACACTTTGGGCAAAAACTTTACCATTTCTATCTACTATATCTCCCCTAGCTGCTGCAACAGATACTGTTTTATATTTATTGCTATTTGCTCTTTCTCTATAATCCTCTACCATTACTATTTGTAAAAAAAGTAATCTTGAAGTAATTCCAATGAAGATAACTACCATAGCTATATAAAATAAATTATATCTTGAAAAACTTTTTTTATTTTTTTTATTTCTAATTATTTTTTTATTTTTTTTCATACTTTCTTTAGAATCTCCATTCCTTTTTTATAGTTTTGGTTTCACTAAACTTAAGTATAATCCTATATATCAGTAAAGCTATTATCATCTCATAAATAGCTTTATATATGATTAAGTGTAAAAAATTATTACTAGCTCCTATTAATATAAATATAGCAAAAATAGCAATACTCTTTAGTAAACTTAGTAGGAATGTTGAAAAAATAGGTATTATAACCTTATCCTTAAAAATTCCTTTTCCAATTTTAGCTGCCATTAAACAAATTAACATGTTTATTAACATGTTAATTCCCATGACTCCTGGAAAATAAATGTCTTGAAGAATCCCTGTTATAATACCAATAATTGTTGCTTCACCATATCCATTTATAATGGAATAACAAACTATAAATACAAAAAGAACGCTTGGATATATATTTTTAATAGCAAAAAAAGTTATAATGGTATTATCAAAAATAAAAAGAATGGTGATTATTAAAAATAAATATAATATTTTTTTAAATTTATTATTAGTTTTTGACATCTCTTTTTTCCTTTGGCACTATTATTACAAGTTGCTCTACCTTATTAAAATCTACTGCAGGCTTCACAATTGCACTCTTCACGACCTTTGCTCTATCCTCATAAATTTCTAGAACATCTCCTATTTTAATTCCTTTTGGATATATGCCACCTAGTCCAGAAGTTAGTATAGTGTCCCCTTCTTTAATTTTTGAATCTAAGGAAAGTCCTGTAATTTCCGTAAGAAATTTATCTTCATTCCCCTTATAACCCTTTACAATACCATTACTTTCTTCAGTGCTCAATACATATCCTGCTACAGCCATATTCTCATTACAAATAGATTGAACTATACTCCAATTACTACCAACACTAGTAATTTGACCAACTAGTCCTTCTCCTTCCAAGGCAATCATACCTTTTTCTATTCCATCTTTTTCACCTTTATTGATTACATATCCATCCAAAAAATTATTTCCAACTAAGCCCAAAATATCTACACCTATATAATTATACTGAGCATTTGCACTAGCAAAGTTTAACATGCCTCTAAGTCTGTCATTTTCTTTTCTTAAAAGATCATTTTGAATAGCATTAAATTTCAACTTCTCATTTTGTTTTTTCAACTCATCATTTTCACTCTTTATATTTCCTATATTAAGTACTAAACTAAAAGAACTTTTTATTTTACTACCTATTTTATAAACAACACCTTGAACAGAGTTTATAGCACTTCCTACACCATCTTCCACCATGGACATCTTGTCTTTTTGAACTGAATAACCAATTAACCCCAAAAAGGACACTGACAGTAGTATAACTATTACTGCCAGCTTATTCTTGAATATCTTCATTTTTTATCTTCTACTCATAATATCTACATTATCTAATGCTTTTCCAGCTCCTACAGCTACACAATCTAATGGTATTTCCGCTATATTTACTGGCATATGGGTTTCATGGGCTATTAGTGCATCTAATCCTTTTAATAAGGCTCCTCCACCTGTAAGCATTATACCTTTATCCATAATATCTGCTGCAAGTTCTGGTGGTGTTTTTTCTAGTGTTGTTTTTATAGCTTCTATAATAGAGTATACAGGTTCTCTTAAAGCTTCTCTTACTTCATCTTCACCTATTTCTACCACTTTAGGAAGACCACTTATTAAATCTCTTCCTCTAATTTGCATATTCTCTGCCTTTTCTTCTACTTCGTAAGCTGAACCTAATTGTATTTTTATATTTTCTGAAGTTCTCTCACCAATCATTAAGTTATATTGTTTTTTTATGTATGCTATGATTGCTTGATCTAATTCATCACCTGCAACTCTTAATGACATACTTGTAACAACTCCACCTAAAGAAATTATTGCTACTTCTGTAGTACCTCCACCGATATCTACAACCATGCTTCCTGTAGGTTCTCCAACTGGAAGTCCAGCACCTATAGCTGCTGCCATTGGTTCTTCTAATAATCCAACTTCTCTAGCTCCAGCACTCTTAGTTGCCTCTTCAATTGCTCTCTTCTCTACTTCAGTTACCCCAGATGGGAAACAAACTACGATTCTTGGACTTTTAAAGGAATTTTTGCCTCCAACCTTTTCAATAAAATGTCTAAGCATCTTTTCAGTTACATCAAAATCTGCTATAACTCCATCTTTCATTGGTCTTATAGCTACAATATTTCCTGGTGTTCTACCTATCATATTTTTAGCTTCATTACCTACTGCTAAAACTTTTCCTGTATTTTTATTTATTGCTACAACGGAAGGTTCTCTAAGTACGATACCCTTTCCTTTAATATATACTAATGTGTTTGCAGTTCCTAAATCTATTCCAATGTCTCTAGAACTTCCAAAAAAACCCATAAAAACTCTCCTCTCAATCTATATAATACCTTTTTCTTTTAAGCTTATATAAGCTTCGTTACCAATAATAATATGATCTAAAACTTCAATTCCTAGTAATGTTCCACACTCCTTTAGTCTTTTAGTTATTAGTATATCCTCTTTGCTAGGTGTTGGATCACCTGATGGATGATTGTGACACAATATCACTGATGCACTACTAAGCTTTATAGCTTCTATAAAGACTTCTCTCGGATGAACAATGGAACTATTTAAATTTCCTATAGAAATATCTTTAACTGATATAATTATGTTTTTAGTATTTAACATAATTAGCTTAAAATATTCTTTTTTTAAACCTTTCATTTGTCTCATCATATAATTAGACACATCTTTAGGACTACTTACAATATGCTCCTCACCGGATTTAAAAGAATTAAATCTGGTAGCTAGCTCTGCAAGGGCTAAAACTTGAGTAGCTTTAACCTCCCCTATTCCTTTTACCTGCTTTAAATCATTAATACTGGGGCTAGAAATTCCATTTATGCCTCCACAATGAGATAATAACCTATCACATAGATTTAAAACACTATCTTCCTTTGTTCCAGTCCTCAATATAAGGGCTAAAAGTTCAGAATTAGACAGGTATTCTGCCCCATACCTTAACATTTTTTCTCTAGGTCTTTCATTTTTAGGTAAATCTTTAATCTTTAATTTATAGTTCATAAACTAACTCCTTTATTGATTTACCCCCATCTCCCTTAGTGATAAATATAAAGTATTTAAAGGCAATCCTACTACATTGTAATAACAGCCATTAATATTCTCCACAAAAATAGCAGCATTATCTTGTATTCCATAGGCACCAGCTTTACCATTACATTGACCTGATTCAATATACCTAAGTATCATATCCTCAGATAGGTTCATAAATTTAACTTCAGTACAAACGCTTTTTCTTATTAATTCATTGGTTTTACTGTTTATTAAAACTAGCCCGGAATAAACTTTATGTACATTTCCACTGAGTGACCTTAGCATTTCAAATGCATCTTTATCATTTATTGGTTTCCCAAGAATTTTCCCATTTAAATATACTATAGTATCACAGCCTATGACAATACTATCTTTCTGCACTTTATTCAAAATATTTCTAGCTTTTCCTTCAGCTAAATCACACACATGTTTATCTATATCACCTTGAAATTCAACAGAATCCTCATCAAAGTTACTAATCTCTATTTTAAAATTATCTACTAACCTTTTTAATAATTCCTGCCTTCTTGGTGATGCAGAAGCTAATACTATATCCATAACTTCCTCCTAGAATCTCTTAAATAATACTATTGCTAAAACCATACCTACTATAGCCATTAAATTCAGACCAAATCCTAGTCCAAAAGTTAATTCTAAAACCTTTAAATCAATGACTAAAGGATTTTTCAATCCTATAAAGTAGTTTTTTCCTAAAAAATCTAAGGCTTTAAAAGTATTTCCTAAAAATTCTCCAATAAAGCTTCCAGAAATAGCCCCCAGAAGAGTTATAAATACATACTCTTTAGCGGTTTTATATGATTTTCCCATAAAAAACATCCCCCAGTATATTTAAAATGTGCAATATACTATTTGTATTAACCAATATAACATTTTATATCTAATATAGTGTAACATTTAATATTTTTTTACACAAGACTATAACAAATTTTTTAAACTTTTTTTATAATTTAAGGCTATCTGTGAACTTTTGTTCACAGATAGCCTTATATCAACTTATTAAAAATAATATAAACCTTATTTTTTAAACTTTATTAGCTGGTCATAGACATATTTTAATACTTCTCCATCCTTATTTTTATCTACTTCATCTGGAAGAGCCTTTATATATTCCTTCAAAGAATTAACTTCATTATATTGTTTCATGTTCTCATCTATTTTCTCCAATCCATCTATCCACTTTTTAAGTTCACTGGTATTAATAGATTTTACACCACTTTCTGAAGTTTTATTTACTACTTGCAACAAACTATCTACGATTTCACAAAATTGTTTTGTAGAATTATCTTCCATAGGTATATTTATAGTTACTTTAGTATTATCTATTCCCTTTTCTTTTAATATTGAAGCTCCATTTTCAATATTTTTATCAGAATACATCCCAAAATATACCTTAGATAGCTCTCCCTCTTGACCTATAAAAGGATTACCGAAGGCTGATAATTTATTTAAAGTTTCATCAGCGTTACTTTTAACTTTAAATACACCACACTGTAGTATATAAAAATTATATTCTGACACAGCTTTTTCTTCCTTTACTCCAGTTGAATTTCCTTCTTCCTTTACTTCACTTTTACCAGGCACTTTACCACTATTTTGTTGTTGCTTATAATTATTCATATCTATACCCTTAATAAATCCTATTTTACCCGAGTCTTTAAGTACAAATTTAAATATAAAAGTTCCTAATAGTAATGCCAAAAGTAAAGTTATAGCTAAATAAAACAAAAAACTGTTACCACTCTTTGGTTTAGATTTAATATTGTATCTTGTGTACTTCATTTTATACCCCCATTTCTAATTAATAAACATTAATTTTAAATTTAAACCTTAAAATAATACGTCCTATTAATTTATATATATAATTAGAGGTAAATATTACTATATAATTTATTATAAAAATCAAAAAAAATCGACATAGTCGATTTTTTTATTCATGTTATTCATTATAACGAATTGATAGCCTTACTATTCTTCTAATAAATTTTTTTGCCTTTTCATAAGGCATTCCATTAACTTCCAAAAACTTGAATACTCCTAGATTATTTCTTTCTATGGATTTAATAACTTTTTCTATTCTCATAAGTTCATCATTATTATCTTCTTTTGATGGAACCTGTGTAGGGTTAAAGCTTCTTTCATCATCAAAGTCTTTCAATAATCTATTTTCATTCTCCTGTACATATCTCTCTACATCATCTTCAAAGTCTTCATCTAAATAAGCCTCCGCAGGAATATCTATGTCCTCATTAGTTTCTTTTAAATCTATAACTTGAGCCAACTCTTTTTGCATTGGATGTATAAAATTATTTCTTGGCATTATTCCCATCATACCACATACAGATATGAAATCTTTCATTTCATCGGGCAAAGAATTATGTGTCATAGGCGCCAAGGGTACAAATTCATATTCATTATCAAAAGCCATGAACATACCTCCATTTTTTATATTACATTAAAAATGTATGCCTTTAGCCTCTAATAAATTCCTATAACTTTATATTATATCCATATTATCTCCTGGATTATCTTTAAGCTTGTCTATAGAGTGAACATATCTATTGGTAGTAGCAATACTACTATGAGCTGCAAATTCTCTAACTTTTTCTATGGTAGCTCCTTGAGTAATGGCCATAGTTATAGCTGTATGTCTAGTGGAGTGAACTTTTAATTTTTTATTTATATTGCACTTACTACATATATTTTTAAGCATATAGTTTAAAGTACTAGGATTTAACTTCTCTCCATTTCTATTATTCGAGGAGTGTCCTATAAATAAATAGGTATTGTTAAACTCTTCTTTATCTCTTCCTGTAACTAAAATATATTTCTCAATTAAACTTTTCACCTTAGGTTGAAGCTTTACTAAATCTTTTTTATTTCCTTTTCTAGTGACTTCTATAACATCATACTCTCCATACTTTTTTATATCACATATTTTTATATTTATCATTTCTGATTTTCTTAGTGCAGTGGTGAGTGCTAAGGCTAATATAGCTTTATTCCTAAGTCCTAGTACAGATGTAGTATCAATACTTCCCAGTAAAATCTTACTTTCTTCCTCAGTCAAAAATTCTGTAACTTTATTATTTACAATAGGTTTTTCTTCCTTCACATTAGCAAAAGGATTAAACTTAATAATTCTTATATCACTGTAATTATCTTCATACTTCATAAGCCACTTATAAAGAGCAGAAAGAGATGATATCTTTCTATTAATGGTTGCAGAAGATAATCCTTGATTTTGCAAATCCAGGATAAATTTTTGAACATGAAATATATTTATTTCTCTTATATGTTCTATTGTTATTTCAGTTACATCTGACCTTTTAAAAAAATCCTTTATATCTTTCTCATAGCAAATAGCTGTATATTTACTTCTTCCACCCTTAATATCTAGGAAGCATTGAATAAAATGTTTATTTTTTTCAAAGTAAAGCTCCTTATTACTATGCAATATTATTTCATTCATAAAATCCTCCTCCTTTACAAATCTGCTATAGAACAAAAGAACCGCCTAAGCAGTTCTTTTATTTCAATTATAATCCTTCTACAGTAGAAATGATTTCTGTAAGTGCAAGTTCCTCATCAGTTCCATTAGTTATAATTTTTACTGTATATCCCTTATTAACTCCTAAGGATAATACTCCAATGAGACTTTTTGCATTAGCTCCTTTACCATTACATTCTATAGTAACTTCACACTTAAAAGTAGTAGCCTTTTGAACTAATAAAGTTGCTGGTCTTGCATGCAATCCCTGTGGATTATTAATGATTATTTCCTTTGTTAGCATATTATCACCTCATTTACGAGAAATTATTTTATGCCATTAACAAAGTCTTCTATTCTATTCAATCCTTTTTCTATGTTTTCCATAGATGTAGCATAAGATAATCTTATAAAATCATCTACTCCAAAAGCAATACCAGGTATTACTGCAACCTTCTCCTTCTCAAGAAGCAGGTCACTGAATGTAAGAGAGTCTTTTATAATCTTTCCATCCACTTCCTTATTTAACACCTTTGATATGTTTACCATAACGTAGAATGCACCTTCTGGTTTAACACAGGATAAGTTATTTATAGAATTAATTTTATCTACCATAAAATCTCTTCTCTTTTTAAATTCCTGTTTCATTTTTTCAACTTCGCTCTGATCTCCATTTAAAGCTTCTACAGATGCATATTGAGATATTGAACATGGATTTGAAGTAGTGTGACTTTGTATGTTTGACATTAATGAAGTTATCTTTTCACTAGCTGCTGCATAACCAATTCTCCATCCAGTCATAGCATAAGCTTTTGAAACCCCATTTATTACTATTGTTCTATTATAAGCATCTTCAGATAAACTTGCTATAGAAATATGACCACTTTCTCCATATAAAAGTTTTTCATATATTTCATCTGATATAATTATTATATCATGTTTTTGTGCAAAAGTTGCAATTTTCTCTAACTCTTCTTTCGTATAAGCTGTTCCTGTTGGATTATTAGGGCTATTTAGTATCATAGCTTTAGTTTTTTTAGTTACAGCTTTTTCTAGAGCTTCAATTGTTAGTTTAAAAGAATTACTTTCTTCTGTGTCAACAAAAGTTGGAACTCCATCAGCCAATTGTACAAGTTCTGGATAACTAACCCAATATGGAGCACCTATTAAAACTTCATCTCCCGGATTTAATATAGATTGAAAAATATTTGCTAAACATTGTTTAGCTCCTGTTGAAATAATAATTTGAGAAGTTTTATAAGTTAAGTTATTATCTTTTTTAAACTTATTTACAACTGCTTCCTTTAATTCAATTATACCTGAAGCCGCTGTATATCTTGTTTGACCTGCTTCAATTGCCTTTATAGCAGCTCGCTGTATATTTTTTGGAGTATTAAAATCTGGCTCTCCTGCACCGAAGCCTATAACGTCAATCCCCTCTGCTTTCATCTTTTTAGCCTTTGCTGTAATTGCTAATGTAAGTGATGGTGAAATTTCCATTGCTTTTTTTGATAGCATCATTATAACTACCCCCATTAATATTTATTCTTTACAATATAAAATAATTAAAACTATCCAAATAAAAGAAATATTATTTAAACCTTTTCATTCAATTATATTCTCAAAAATATAATAAACGAGTTGGATATTCTACATCTAATGAATTTTAAAATGCATTAGAACTTCATATGAAAGATATACTTCATATCTGTATAATAACACTTATTCTATATAGTGTAAAGATTATATGGTAATTTTAACTTACTATTATTATTCTCATTTTTTATATTTACATACTAACTTTTTATAACATTTGTCCAAAGTTCTGAAACTTATTTACCTACATATAAAGATTAAAGACATGAAATTAAATTTTTAATTTCATGTCTTTATAACCTAAAAATTATTTTTAGATTGTACTATCAATTTAATTGCAGTTCTTTCTTCCCCATCAATTTCTACATCTGTAAATGCCGGTATACACACCAGGTCCATTCCACTAGGCGCTACAAATCCTCTAGCTATAGCCACAGCCTTTACTGCTTGATTGATTGCTCCTGCTCCTATAGCTTGAATTTCTGCCCCACTACTTTGTTTTAGTACTCCTGCCAGGGCTCCTGCTACTGAATTAGGATTAGATCTTGCTGAAACTTTTAATACTTCCATATTAAACCTCCTACTACTATTACTACTTATTAAACTAATATTATTAGAATCCTATATATTATTTCTACATTTAATTGAAAATTCCTTTTATTGAAAATACAATTTCAGATTATTGCAAATTATAGTTTCACTTAATATAATAGACATAAATAAAAGCCTCCTATTAAATAGGAGACTCACCTTTTTCATTACCTAATTTTACTTTGCATATTCTACTGCTCTTGTTTCTCTGATAACATTAACCTTTATTTGACCCGGATATTCTAGTTCTGATTCTATTTTCTTCACAATATCTCTGGCCACTTCAATAGCACCTGCATCATCAACATCATCTGGTTTAATCATAATTCTGATTTCTCTTCCGGCTTGAATTGCATATGACTTTTCTACACATTCATATGAGTTTGCGATTTCTTCTAATTTTTCTAATCTTTTTATATAGGCTTCTAGAGTTTCTCTTCTAGCACCTGGTCTAGCTGCTGATATAGCATCTGCTGCTTGAACTAGTACTGCTTCTAGAGATTGATACTCTACATCTCCATGATGAGCTGCAATAGCGTTTACAACTATTGGAGATTCATGACATTTTTTAGCTAACTCAGCACCAATTAGTGCATGTGGTCCTTCTACTTCATGGTCTACAGCTTTACCGATATCATGTAATAATCCACACCTTTTTGCCATGGTAGGATCCATTCCAAGCTCTGATGCCATAAGACCTGCTAAGTATGAAACTTCTATAGAATGTTTTAATACATTTTGACCATAACTAGTTCTATATTTCAATCTTCCTAAAAGTCTGATTATTTCCACATGTAATCCATGGATACCAGTTTCGAAGGTGGCTTGCTCGCCCTCTTCTCTTATGTCATTCTCAACATCTTTTTTCGCTTTTTCAACCATTTCCTCAATTCTTGCTGGGTGTATTCTTCCATCAACTATTAGTTTTTCTAAGGCAATTTTAGCTACCTCTCTTCTAATAGGATCAAAAGCTGAAAGAATAACAGCTTCCGGAGTATCATCTATTATTAAATCAACTCCAGTTAAAGTTTCAAGGGCTCTTATATTTCTACCTTCACGCCCAATAATCCTTCCCTTCATTTCATCGTTAGGAAGTGATACAACATGTACTGTAGATTCAGCTACATGGTCTGCTGCACATCTCTGTATAGCATATGTTATAACTTCTCTTGCCTTTTTATCGGCTTCCTCTTTAGCTTTAGCTTCAATTTCTTTAATCATTATTGCTGTTTCATGTTTAATTTCTCTTTTTACTTCGTCTAATAGTATTTGCTTTGCTTCTTCTGAGGTTAATCCTGCTACTCTTTGTAATTCTTCTCTTACACTATTATATAATTCTTGTATTCCTGATTCTAATGTCTCAACCTCTTGTTGTTTTTTAGATAATACTTCTTCTTTTCTTTCTATTGATAGGGTTTTCTTATCTAAAGTTTCCTCTTTTTGAAGAACCCTTCTTTCTAATCGCTGAATTTCATTTCTTCTTTCTCTGGACTCTTTATCAAAATCAGCTCTTAATCTATGAACTTCTTCCTTAGCTTCAAGGATTGCTTCTTTCTTTTTAGATTCTGCTTCTTTTTGTGCCTCACCTAAAATCTTTTTAGCATCTTCCTCTGATTTAGATACATTAGCTAAAGATATATTCTTTCTTGTATAAATAAAAACAAAAATAGCGACTAAACAAACAACTAGCGCAATAGCTATTATTAAAATAATTTGACTTGGTTCAGTCAATTTCCAACACCTCCTTTGCTTTTTTTATGACATATATTAGCAGTAAAATGAAAGCTCGAAAAGGTGCATATTCTATTCAATTCCTCTTATATTAAACCAGTATTTGTATTCATTTTATATTACTTTAACATCATTGTCAAGGTTATTACTAAATACTACAAATTCTCTCAACTTAGCTCTTAGGCTCGACTTGAACCTTTTAAAAAAAATTTTTAATCAGAATATCACCTTTAATTTTTTCATTAAAATATCACATACTTTAATTATACATTTATTTGTATATTTCATACACAATATTTAAAATTTTAATTAAAAAAGATATATAAAGCTTAAGTTATATATTTTTACTTAAAGCTTCATATATCTTCTATCTCATTTAATAAAGTAATTTAATTTTCTTCTACTTTATTCTCAACTTTTACTGGATTGTTATTTAATGGCAAAGAGTACTTCTCTCTTATTTTATTTTCTATTTCATTGGCGATTTCTGGGTTTTCCTTAAAAAAGTTTTTAGCATTTTCTCTTCCTTGGCCTAGTCTTACGTCTCCGTAGGCAAACCAAGCTCCACTTTTTTGGACAATTTCTTCTTTAACACCAATGTCTAATATATCTCCAACCCTAGATATTCCTTCACCATACATAATATCAAATTCTGATTGTTTAAATGGTGGTGCAACTTTATTCTTAGTTATCTTAGCTCTAGTTCTATTTCCTAAGAAGGTTTCTCCTTGTTTAATAGTATCTATCTTTCTTACATCAATTCTTACAGAGGCATAGAATTTAAGAGCTCTTCCTCCTGGAGTTGTTTCTGGATTTCCAAACATAACTCCAACTTTTTCTCTCAATTGGTTTATAAATATAGTAGAGCACTTTGATTTGTTTATAGAACCTGTAAGTTTTCTTAAAGCTTGAGACATAAGTCTAGCTTGAAGACCTACATGGGCATCTCCCATTTCACCTTCAATTTCAGCCTTTGGAACTAAGGCAGCAACAGAGTCTATAACTACTATATCTATTGCACCAGATCTAACTAATGCTTCTGTAATTTCAAGAGCCTGCTCACCTGTATCTGGTTGAGATACTATTAAGTTATCAATGTCTACACCTAATGCCTTTGCATAAACTGGATCAAGGGCATGTTCTGCATCTATATATGCTGCACAACCACCCTTCTTTTGAGCTTCTGCAACTACATGTAAAGCTACAGTAGTTTTACCAGAGGATTCTGGTCCAAAAATCTCAATTATTCTTCCTCTTGGAACTCCACCAATTCCCAGTGCAATATCTAGCCCTAAACATCCTGTAGATATGCAGTCTATATTTAAAGTGCTCTCTTCCCCTAATTTCATTATTGAGCCCTTACCAAATTGCTTTTCTATCTGTCCCATAGCTGCTTCTAATGCTTTTAATTTATCGTTATTCATAAATTCCCCTTTAGGGTTCACATCCTTCCATCGCGAACAATAGTTCTTATATATTTATTATATAGTATTTAATTTATCAGGTCAAGTGTTATAGTAAAGAGTTCCTTTAAATTTCTTTCAAGGAACTCTTTACCATTTTTGACATAGTTATAGAATTATAAACATTATTCATTAATATTTATAATATCTTTTCCTTTAATAAAATAATCCACTCCAGATCCAATAGTTACAACGGCTGCTAGGTATATGGTAACCTGGGTTGTAACATTAAGCCACCCTGGATTATATACTAGAGATAATAATCCCATTATGATAGCTATCATCTGAATTACAGTCTTCAGCTTTCCCCAATTACTTGCAGCTATTACCACGCCTTGTGAAGCAGCTAATGTCCTTAATCCTGATACTATAAATTCCCTAGCAATTATTACAACTACTACCCAGGCTGCAACAATTCCTTTTTCAACTAAAAGTATTAGAGCACAGGTAACTAAAAGCTTGTCTGCTAGAGGATCCATGAATTTTCCAAAGTTAGTTATCTGATTTCTGCTTCTAGCTATATATCCATCTAATTTATCTGTTGCTGAAGCTATAATAAATATTGATAAAGCAATAATATTAGTTGTGGTGGTATCAAGTATTGCACATATTAAGAATATTGGAACTAACATTATTCTTAGCACTGTAAGCTTATTTGCAAGATTCATCATTAACATCTCCTACTCCTGAAATTTAACAATCTTATAATCTGTTTACCTAATTAAAATTTACCTCTTATTATAAATATCAAAAACAAATTTTTTATAATAGTAATTATAAATTATTTTATCTTATACAAACATTATACAATAAAATCTAAAAATTATTTAGTTTATTAATACTAATTTTACTTTATATCCTTATCTATATTATTAATTAATATTTTTTTATTATAAATATATAAATCTAAAAACTATTTAAGGATTTCTCCTATTAAATCATACTCTAGTGCATCTTTTATTTTTACCTTAACAAAATCACCTATACTTAATTTATTAGATTTTACATAAACTTCTCCGTCAATTTCTGGAGCCATTTCATAACTTCTTCCACAATATGTTCCTTTTTCTTTACTTTCAATCAACACATCATAGGTTCTACCTATTTTATTTTTATTTATTTCTGTTGATATACTTTGTTGAGCCATCATTATAGAGTGAAGTCTTTCTTCTTTAATATTTTCTTCTATTTGACCTTCCATTTCTGCAGCCACAGTACCTTCCTCTTGAGAGTAAGTAAATACTCCTAGCTTATCAAATTTAGTTTCTCTGACGAAATTTAATAATTCTAAGAAGTTCTCTTCTGTTTCTCCTGGAAATCCTACTATAAGAGTAGTTCTTATAGTTATATTAGGAACTGCATCTCTAAGCTTTTTAATATTTTCAGTAATTATTTTCTTTCTTCCTTTTCTTCTCATGGCCTTTAAAACATCATCACTGATATGTTGTATAGGAATATCTATATACTTACACACCTTATCATTGATAGCTATTTCATTTATAACTTCATCAGTTAGCTCTTCTGCATAACAATAAAGAAGCCTTATCCATTTTATACTTTTAATTTTACCTAGCTCTCTTAAAAGAATATGTAAGGTTTTTTCTCCATATATATCTACCCCATAATTAGTAGTATCTTGTGCTACTATAATTAACTCCTTATATCCATTTAAAGCTAACTCTTTAGCTTCTTTAAGGATATCTTCCATATCCCTACTTCTGTATCTTCCTCTTATTTTAGGAATTGCACAGTAGGCACAAATATTGTTACACCCTTCAGATATTCTTATATAAGCAGTACTTCCTCCTGTTGTAACCTGTCTCTTACCAATGTTTATATTGGTATCACTATAAGTTGTAATACAGCTCTTTTCTCCAGTTTCCATAGATTTTTCAATACATTCATGCAATTTATCATAATCATTTACACCTAAAATTATATCTAGTTCCGGCATAAGTTCTAAAAGCTCACTACCATATCTCTGAGTTAAGCACCCAGTAGCTATGAGCACCTTGCATTTATCTTTCTTATATTTTGCCATTTCTAATATGGTATCAATAGATTCTTGCTTTGAAGTTTCTATAAATCCACAGGTGTTAACTAGCAATATGTCTGCCTGCCTTTCATCTGTCACCGCTTCATACCTACTCTTCAAACTACTTATTATAATTTCTGCATCTATTCTATTCTTGTCACAACCTAAATTTATTACTCCAAATTTTAATTTTTCCACCTTTATCCTCCTAAGTTATCTCTATATTATTTAAAACCTCTTCTTTTGTGTTGTAATGAAAGTTTCATTAAGAAGTTATTGTCTCATAGTATCATCTCTTCCAAAAACCTGTCTTGGCTTACTTCCATTACGACCAGAGATAATCCCTTCAGCTTCCATTTCATCTATAATTCTAGCCGCTCTATTATACCCTATTTTTAGTCTTCTCTGCAATAAGGATGTTGAAGCTTGCCCTTCTTCTAATACAATTTTAATAGCTTCATCTATTAACTCATCACAATCTTCTCCACCCTTAGATTTGGAAACACTATTTTCTATTTCATCCATGATTTCTTTTTTATACTCTAATTCCTTTAATCCATTACGAATAAATTCTACTACCGTCTCTACTTCTTCCTCAGACACAAAGGCTCCTTGAATTCTAAGTGGCTTCGATTCACCTACAGGATAATATAGCATATCCCCTTTACCTAAAAGCTTCTCTGCTCCCGAAGAGTCTAGTATAGTTCTTGAGTCTATTTGACTTGAAACAGCGAAGGATATCCTAGATGGTATATTAGCTTTAATTACCCCTGTAATTACATCTACAGATGGTCTTTGTGTTGCTATTACTAAATGCATTCCTGCGGCCCTAGCCATTTGAGCAAGTCTACCTATATATTCCTCAACATCATTTGGACATACCATCATTAAGTCTGCTAACTCATCAATTATTATTACAATCCATGGAAGTTTTTCTTCTATTATTCCCTTTTCTACAAAGTCGTTATATCCTTCAATATTTCTTACGTTATTATCTGCAAAGAGTTTATATCTTCTAGTCATTTCATTAACTGCCCAATTTAATGCTCCTGCAGCCTTTTTAGGTTCTGTAACTACTGGAATTAATAGGTGTGGTATTCCATTGTATATATTAAGTTCTACCACTTTAGGGTCTATTAACAGCAATTTAACCTCTTGAGGTGTATATTTATATAATAAACTTATTAATAGAGTATTGATACATACACTTTTTCCTGAACCTGTAGCTCCTGCAATCAAAAGGTGAGGCATCTTAGATAAATCTCCCACTACACAATTTCCTGCAATATCCTTTCCAAGGGCAAAGGCTAAATTTTTCTTAGTGAGCGTAAACTCTTCACTTTCTATTACCTCTCTTAAAAATACTGCTGATAAATCTTTATTCGGTACTTCTATACCCACTGCTGCCTTTCCAGGGATTGGAGCCTCTATCCTAACTCCTGAGGCTGCTAAGTTTAGAGCTATATCATCTGCTAGATTAACTATCTTACTAACCTTAACTCCTACATGGGGTTGTAATTCAAATCTAGTTACAGATGGACCTTTTGTAACCTGTATTACCTTAGCTTCAACTCCAAAACTTTCTAAAGTTTCTTGAAGTTTATTAGCACTATTAAGGAGGTCTTTTTTATCGCTATTTTTACCTAAACTACTTAAATTTTTATGAAGGAGTTCTGGTGCAGGATGTTCATAAGCATATATTTTGTTTCCATCACCAAAGGAAATGTCAATATCTATATCCTCTATATTATTTCTATTTTCCTTTGACTTATTAGGTTGTTCTATACTTGTTTCTGTTTTTCCTTCAAATCTATTCTCTTCTTCATCCATCTTCATAAAATCTATAATTTTAATCTTCGACTCATCACTGCTTCCATTGTCTCTAGTATTCCCATCTGCTGATACATATTCCATAGCTTCATCAATTGCAATATTAGTTTGCTTCAAATCCCTTGACTTTTTTTTGCTTTTTACTTTTTCAAAGGTAAATAACTCTTTTATAGTAATATTATTAATTAAAACTAAAGATATTATATATAAAGCAAATAAAACTATATAACTACCTACCTTTCCTAAAAGTGAACTTATAGGAACAGTAATTATTAAAGATATAATACCTCCGTGAAGTACAGACTTAGATTTAAATTGATCTATAATAGCACTTGCCATATTTCCTTTTACATAGTAAGCAGGTAATACTATAAGTTCAACAAAAATCATGGTAGTAACTATAAATATTAAAATTCCAAGGGATTTTTTTGTTATCTTTAGATATTTATCTATTTTTATGTAACTTACTCCCATATAAATAAGCACAAAAGGTAAAACATAGGCACCAATTCCAAGAAGTCCTATAAAAATTCTATTAATAAATACTCCCATGTCCCCAGCCAAAGATGTTGGGTCTGAAAACATAACTGATAGTAAAGCTAAAAATATTAAAACACCTAGGGTTATCAGTATAATTCCATTAAAATCAAAAAGTTTATCCTTTTTTGCTCCCTTAGCTTTTGAACTATTATTTTTAACAGTGCTTTTTTTACTGCTATTTTTCTTTTTTAAAGTTTCTTTTCCTTTAGTCATAGTATCTCCTCCAAAACTCTTCCTAAGATTCATGAAAATAATTTCCATTTATCCATCTCAATATATTGTACATTGAAATCCACCTATATTTCAAATTTTTTTACAAATAAAAAGTTGCCAACATGATTTTGCTGACAACTCAATGGTGAATTGTTAAATTTTATCTATTTCTTCACTAATATTTTCTTCTGAACTTATTTCTAGTTGATTTTTTTCACCTTCACTTATTAACTCTTCTAATTTATCTAAGGCTTCTCTAATTCCACCGACTTCATCAATAAGACCACATTCTACGGCTTGATCCCCTATCAATATAGTTCCTATATCATTTAGTAATTCATCTGTTTGACTCATAAGCCTTCTAAAATCGTCTGAATCAATTTTTGAAGTTCTAACTACGAACTCAACTATTCGCTCCTGCATCTTTCTAAAATATTCAAAGGTTTGAGGTACACCTATAACAAATCCATTCATTCTTACAGGATGCACTATCATTGTAGCTGAAGGAGTTATAAAGGAATAATCTGATGCCGTAGCTAATGGAACTCCTATAGAGTGTCCTCCACCTATGACTATGGATACTGTAGGCTTACTAAGACTAGTTATCATCTCTGCAATAGCTAATCCTGCTTCTACATCCCCTCCTGCAGTATTCAATACTATGAGTATACCTTTTACATTGACATCTCTTTCAATAGCTATTAGCTGAGGAATAATCAACTCATATTTAGTAGACTTAGTTTGATTACCAGAAATATTATGACCTTCAACCTGACCTATTATAGGTATAACTTGAATCCTGTCATCAGCCTTTGCTACAGACATGACCCCTACTTCTTTGAGGTTTGCAACTTCCTTACTTACTCCTTTAGAGTTATCATCTTCATTTTGTTCATCTTCATTTTCTTCATTTATTATAACTTTACTTTTATTATTTTTTTTGTGTTTAGTATCTTTATCTTCCTTATGTTTTTTATTTTCCGCTTCATTAATCATGGAAAAACACCTCCTAATGTTTCTTATTCTGTGCATTAAGAGGTGTTTATATACTACCCTAATTTAAATTCATTATGAAGTAAATTTATAGCATCTTTAACTTTATTACTTTCTACAAGACACCAAATAGTTGTATGTGAATCAGCAGTTTGAAGAATATCTATATTACCTTCTTCTAAAGCCCTTAGAATTCTAGACATAACTCCAGGTATTCCTCTCATCTTTGAACCTATTATAGATATTTTGCTACAATTTTCTGTATACTGATAATCAATTTCATAGTTAGTTGCTATATTTTTAAACTTATCTAAGTCTACCTCACTTATAGTAAATATTTTATCATTTACAAATACACTTATCAAATCAATACTTATTTCATTTTCAGCTAAAATATGAAATATATTATTGCAGTGCTCCTTTGAGCCTCCATTAATTCTTATTTGAACTCTATTACTCATATGAGTAATTCCAGTGATAATTCTTTCATTGTCCTCCCCATAAGAAGAAATAGTAGTCCCTTCACAATCACTAAGAGTATTTTTAATTACTAATGGAATATTATATTTTCTAGATATTTCAACAGCTCTAGGATGTATTACTTTAGCTCCTTGATCAGCAAATTGGAATACTTCATCATAGCTTATACTCTCAATTAGTGAAGCCTTAGAAACTATTCTTGGATCTGCTGTCATTATACCATCAACATCTGTATATATTTGAACTTCCTTTGCCTTTAGTGCTGCTCCTAAAATTGCCCCTGTAACGTCACTTCCACCTCTTCCTATGGTAGTGATGCTACCTTCTTCACTTATACCTTGAAAACCTGCTACTACAGGTACTTTTCCCTGCTCTAATACCTTTAGTACATTTTTCGGATTAACATCTAAAATAGATGCATTATTAAAATTATTATCAGTCCTTATACCAGCTTCTCCACCCATAAGTGGAACTGCCTCTACACCTTCTCTTAATAAATCATTACACATTACCACTGTACTTAAAGTTTCCCCACAGGACAAAAGTAAGTCTAAGGCCCTTTTATTATTTATCTTAAATTCTTCATTAACTAAAGATAATAATGTATCTGTTGCATAAGGAGAACCTTTTCTCCCCATAGCTGATACTACTACTACAGGTTTATATCCATCCTTTATAGCTTTTTTTATCTTTTTTGTAACTAATATTCTATTATTTTCACTAGATACTGATGTACCACCAAATTTCTGAACAACTATATCCATACTTACCTCCATATTATATATGGGATTTTCTTAGTGTTTCCCCATCAACATCGATGATTATAGTTTTAGAGCCTATCTTCTTTACATAATCCCATGAAACTTCCAGCATCTCATTATTTCTAAAAAACATCTTACTAGACTTTCCATCTCCAAGTAATAGTAGCTTTAGCTCACCATTTTCATTTATAACTATATCATTATTGCCCAGGACACTATACTTATCTCCATCATTAATGTTTATTATTTCATATCGTTCCATTTCACTTAAAAATCTATATTTTTCTTCCATCACATATCACCTCATACATAATTATATAAATTACTATGATTAATATGTTTTCTATTATATATTTATGAGTAAATTAAAGAAACTTAATACAATTATAATATAATTTATGAAATTATACACTAGTATGTTCTTATGTTTTATAATAAAAAAAAATAAAAAGGCATTTTACCTTTTTATTTTAACTTCTATTTACTCTTCTGTTTTAGACTCTTCACTATCTTTTAATGCATCTTTTCTTGAAAGATTTACTCTTCCTTGAGAATCGATTTCTGTTACTTTTACAAGTATTTCATCACCTATAGCTACTACATCTTCTACTTTATTTACTCTTTCGTTAGCTAATTTAGATATGTGTACTAATCCTTCTTTACCAGGAAGTATCTCTACAAAAGCACCAAAAGCCATAATCTTAGTAACTTTACCTAAGTATATTTCTCCAGCTTCTACTTCTTTAGTGATTTCTTTAATGATTCTTAATGCTTCATTAGCACTTTCACTATCAGTAGACATTATAACTATCTTACCATCATCATTAGTATCAATTTTAACACCTGTATCTGCTATTATTTTCTTAATAGTTTTTCCACCAGGTCCTATGATATCTCTAATTTTATCTGGTTTTATATTTATAGTGTACATTCTTGGAGCATATTGAGATAGCTCTGCTCTTGGCTCAGCTATACATTCATTTATCTTATCTAAGATATATAATCTAGCAGTTCTAGCATCTTCTATAGCTGTTCTTATACAATACTTAGATAATCCTTTTATTTTTGTATCAACTTGAATTGAAGTTATTCCTTTTTCTGTACCAGCAACTTTAAAGTCCATGTCTCCAAAGAAGTCTTCGATTCCTTGAATATCTGTAATTACAGCTTCTTCACTTAAATCTTCGCTAGTTATAAGTCCCATGGCAATTCCTGCTGCTGGTCTCTTTATTGGAACTCCAGCATCAAGTAATGCTAATGTACTTCCACATACACTGGCTTGAGATGTAGATCCGTTAGAGCTTAAAACTTCTGAAACAAGTCTTATTGCATATGGGAATTCCTCTATAGAAGGAATTAGTGGTTCTAAGGCTCTTTCAGCTAAAGCACCGTGTCCTATTTCTCTTCTTCCTGGTCCTCTAAGTGGTCTTACTTCTCCAACACTGTATGCTGGGAAATTGTAGTGATGCATATATCTCTTGAAGTCTTCTTCTCCAATACCATCTATGATTTGAACATCACCTAAAGCTCCCAATGTAGCTACAGTCATTACTTGAGTTAATCCTCTTGTAAATAATCCTGTCCCATGAGTTCTTGGAAGGAGTCCAGTTTCACAAGATATAGATCTAATTTGATTAAATTCTCTTCCATCTGGTCTTCTCTTATCTCTAAGTAACATGTTTCTTACAATTTCCTTTTGAATATTGTAAACAACTTCTCCTATGTCACTTCCACCCTCTGGATACTTCTCAGAAAATTCTTCATTTATTTTAGTTTTAATTTCACTTACTTTAAGATTTCTTTCATCTTTATCAGTGATATACATAGCTTCTTTTAACATATCAAAAGCAAAGTTTCTTACTTCACCTTGGATTTCTTCATTTGCTTTGTATAGTACTGGCTCAGGTTTAACCTTTCCAAATTTAGCTCTAGCCTCTTCTTGGAACGCTATAATAGATTGACACTGATTAAATCCAAAGTCTATAGCTTCAATCATAGTTTCTTCTGGAATTTCATCTCCACCAGCTTCTATCATCATAACTCTGTCTTTAGTAGCACATACAGTTAATTGCATTGAGCTTAATTCTCTTTCTTTAGATGTAGGGTTAACTACAAACTTTCCATCGATTAATCCAATTGATACTGTAGCTACTGCATCAGTAAATGGTATACTTGATAAAAGTAATGCTATTGAAGCTGCATTCATAGCTAATATTTCTGGAGAATTATCTTGGTCTACAGATAATACCGTACAAACCACTTGAACATCATTTCTATATCCTTTTGGGAATAGAGGTCTTATAGGTCTATCTATAGCTCTACAATTTAGTATAGCTTTTTCTGATGGTCTTCCCTCTCTCTTTAAAAATCCCCCTGGAATTTTACCTACTGCATATAGTCTTTCTTCATACTCTACACTTAGTGGGAAAAAATCTATTCCTTGTCTTGGTTCTTCAGACGCATTTACATTTACAAGGATTACAGTCTCTCCATAACTAATAAACATAGCACAATCAGATAACTTTCCAATTTTACCAATTTCTATCTTCATTTCTCTTCCTGCTACAGAAGTACTTAACGTATTTGTCATTTAATCTCCTCCTTTCGGTTATTAAAAAAATATATATATAGATATATACTTATTATTATCTTTTTTTTGCTATTTAATTAAAATAATAGAGCGGCTTTGCCGCTCTTAATTATTTTCTAATTCCTAATTTAGCAATTATAACACGGTATCTTTCGATATCTTGCTTCTTTAAGTAGCTTAAAAGTCCTTTTCTTTGTCCAACCATCATTAAAAGACCTCTTCTTGAGTGGTGGTCTTTTTTGTGAACTTTTAAATGCTCAGTTAATTCCTTAATTCTTTCTGTTAATAATGCTATTTGTACTTCTGGAGAACCTGTATCTCCTTCTGTTCTTGCAAATTGTTGCATTATTTCTTGTTTTCTTGCCTTTTCCATATTGTATGCACCTCCAATAGTTAAATCGCCATATGCCATGTACCCCGTTGGCATTCAGAATACATAGCATAAGGTTCATATGAAATTATATCAAACTAAATTTATTTTGTAAATAGAAAAACTAATTAAAAATTTGTAAAAATTAGTTATTTAGGGATTTTATCTATATATATAGAATAATCCTTACTATTTACATAATTTTTATCCTTGGATAGTTGATTCTTTAATTCATCAATTGATCCAAATCTTTTTTCTTCTCTTATTTTCTCTATAAAATATAGTTTAATTTCTTCTCCATATATATTTTTATCAAAATTTAAAATATTAGTTTCAATACTTAATTTACTACCTTCTAGGGTAGGATTGTATCCAATATTAGTTATGGCTTTATAAAAGCAATTTTTATACTCTACAATAGTTCCATAAACTCCACCCTTAGGTACTACAAATTTTTTATCATAATTTAAGTTTACAGTAGGAAATCCCATGGTTCTACCTATCTGCTTACCCTTAATTATATTTCCACTTAACATAAATGGTCTATCAAGAAACTTATTAGCTCTTTCTATATTTCCTTCTTGAAGATTATGTCTAATGGCAGAGCTACTTACCACTTCTCCATCTGAAGTTATGGGCTCTACTACAAAAAGTTCATAGTCTAATATTTCACTATATTTTTTAAGAATCTCTACATCACCTAAATTTTTATATCCAAAACGATAATTAAAGCCAACTACTATACCTTTAGCATTATAATGCTTCTTTAAATTATTAATGAATTGTTCTGGTGAAATTGACATGAATTCCTTATTAAACTCCATAAAATTCAATATATTCACTTGAAGTTTTTCAAATAAAATAGCTTTCTCTTCATTGCTCATTATTAGTTTTGGACAAATCTCTTTATTAACAACAGACAAAGGATGATTTTTAAAGGTACATACCATTACCTCTACATCTTCTATCTTTTCACTTAATTTAATCTTCTCTGCTAATTCCTTAGCACTATTAATTAATTCTCTATGACCACTATGTATACCATCAAAACTTCCCAGAACAATTATACTAGGAGTTTCAATGATTTCATTAAAATTATCTTGTATAATTTTCATAAATATATCCCCTAAAGAAAAAGTTTTATTAATTTAAATCCTGCTTCACTTTCTGACCCAATTCCTATAAGCTTATTTGAATTGTTGTATACTGCATATTTGCAAAACTTTTCAATTCTATTTAAAAGAGTTCTATCATTTATGGTTACACCATTTAATATTAACCTTTCAAACTTTTCATTAACTACAAGTTTAGGAAACTTACTAAATACTTCATCTAAGGAAATAATATAGTTATTTATATTATCCTCTGTTAGATCTTTTAGTTCTACACTCCTATCTATAGTAAAAGGACCAGTAGCTGTTCTCTCTAGCTCCCACATCATAGCTCCACAACCAAGTTCTTCTCCTATATCATAACATAAACTTCTTATATAAGTTCCTTTAGAACATCTAACTTTTATGTGGATTATAGGTCTATCTATGGATAATATATCAATACTATGGATAGTAACTGTCCTTGGCTCTCTATAGACTTCTTTTCCTTCTCTAGCTAATTCATAAAGTTTTTTCCCATTTTGTTTAAGAGCAGAATACATAGGTGGAACTTGTGCAATAGTTCCTACAAATTTATTTATAGCCTTAGTAATTTCTTCTTCTGTAGAATCTACCTTACTCTCACGAAGTACTTTTCCTTCTCTATCGTAAGTATCTGTGACAACTCCTAATTTAACTTTTGCTATATATTCTTTCTCACCTTCCATGATAAAGTCTATGGCCTTTGTTGCTCTTCCTATACATACCGGAAGTACACCACAAGCTTCTGGATCTAAGGTACCCCCATGTCCAACTTTCTTCTCTTTAGCTAGCTTTTTTATTTTTCTCACTACGTCAAAGGAACTAATGCCAAGAGGTTTATTTATATTTAAAACTCCAAAGGGTTTATTATTTTCTATCATAAGATATCAACTCTTCTTCTAATATTTTGTATATTTTATCCTTTACTTCACTGATGGAACCTTCACAAAAAAGACCAGAAGCTCTTTTATGACCTCCACCATTAAAATTTTCCGCTACTTTACTAACGTCAACTATTTCTTTAGACCTTAAGCTTACTTTTATTCCACCCTTACTTTCTTTAAATAAAGCCACTACCTCTACTCCACTTATCATAGTTCCAAAGTGAATAACCTCGGAAGAATCCATGGATTCTAAGCCTACTTCATTAAGCATAGCATCATTAATCTCCATAAATACAACTTTATTATTTAGATGTAATGTCAAAGTATCGATGACTTTTCCAAAGAACTTAACTTTATTAAATTCTTTATTTTCAAAGACTTGTCTTTGAATTTTATTAAAGTTAACTCCAGTTTTAATAATTTCACCAGCTATCTCATGAGTTCTGCTTGTAGTATTAGAATGCTTAAAGGAACTTGTATCTGTTAAAATAGAAGTATAAATTGATTTACCTATATTCTTTGTAATATCTACTTTTAACTGATTTAATATGTCATAAATTATTTCTCCAACTGCTGAAGAATTTATATCCACATAATTAAAATCACCATACTTTTCATTACTTAGATGGTGATCTATGTTTACAAGCTTATATTGCCTTTTCTCCGCATCTAAATTAGCATTTATTCTCTTGAAATCTCCACAATCTAGTACAATTATTAAATCTGTACCATCCTTTACCTGTTGAAGTAATCCTGTGATTTCCTCACTACAAGGCAAATACTCAAAAGTATCTGGAACTTTCTCCTTAGAAAGTATATATGCTTCTTTATTAAGTGCCCTCAGCCCTTGAAGTAGGGCTGTGGCACTTCCTAGAGAATCACCATCTGGTGATTGATGAAAAGTAATTCCTATACAATTACTTTTCTCTATGATATCTACTATATTCCTAGTTATCATTAGAATCATTCTCCTTTATCTTTCTAAATAAAGACTCTAAATGATTCGCTTTATCTAAAGTTGTATCTAACTCTATGATAACTTCTGGAACATGTCTTAACTTAACATTTTTTCCTATCTCTTTTCTTATAAAACCTGTTGAGCTTTTAAGAATTTTAAGAGCATCTGTCTTTTGATCCTCTGTACCAAATATACTAACAAATACTTTAGCATAGCTTAAGTCTCTTGTTACTTCTACATCTGTTACACTTACCATTGCTGTAAGTCTAGGATCCTTTATTTTGTTTTGAATAGTGTTGCTAACATCTTTTTTTATCTCTTCATTGATTCTGCCGCCTCTATAGTTAGCCATGGAGATCACTCCTTCCTATTACAATTGTTTTGGTTTAATTTCTTCCATGATATAGCCTTCTATAATGTCTCCTTCTTTTATATCATTGAATTTCTCAATGCTAAGTCCACATTCGTATCCAGCTGCTGCCTCTTTAACGTCATCTTTAAATCTCTTTAAAGATGCAAGAGTAGATTCTGTAATTACTATACCATCTCTTAGTACTCTAACTTTACTGTTTCTTGTTATCTTTCCATTAAGAACATAACATCCTGCTATAGTCCCAACGTTAGAAATTTTATATACCTGTCTTGCTTCACAACGTCCAGTAATAACTTCTTTATATTCAGGTTCAAGCATACCAATCATTGCTGATTTAATATCATCCAATGCATCATAGATAATTCTGTAAGTTTTAATTTCTACGTTATCTCTTTCTGCAACTGTAATAGCATTATTGTCTGGTCTTACGTTGAAACCAATAATAATAGCATTAGAAGCATAAGCTAGAGATACGTCTGTTTCAGTTATAGCTCCAACTGCTCCGTGGATAACTCTAACTTTTACGTTATCTGTAGAAAGCTTTTCTATGGATTGCTTAACAGCTTCTGCTGAACCTTGAACGTCAGCTTTAACTATTACACTTAATTCTTTAACCTTACCTTCTTGGATTTGGTTATATAGATTTTCCATAGATACTCTATTAGAGGTTTGGAAATGTTCTTGTCTAATCTTTTCTTTTCTTGACTCTGCCATTATTCTAGCTGTCTTTTCATCTCTAACAACAGTAAATCTATCTCCTGCTGCTGGAACTTCTGAAAGTCCTAATATTTCTACTGGCATAGAAGGGCCAGCTGCTTTTGTAGTTTTACCTTTATCATCAATCATTGCTCTGATTCTACCATAAGTAGTTCCAACTATTATAGAATCTCCTGATTTTAAAGTTCCATTTTGAACTAGTATACTAGCTACAGGTCCTCTACCTTTATCTAATTTAGCTTCTATAACTGTTCCTTTAGCTCTTCTATTAGCATCAGCTTTTAATTCTAACATTTCAGCATTTATTGTAATCATTTCAAGAAGATTATCTAAGCCTTCCTTAGTGTGAGCAGATACTGGTACACATATAGTATCTCCACCCCAATCTTCAGATACTAATCCATATTCTGTTAACTCTTGCTTAACCCTATCTGGATTTGCACTTTCTTTATCCATTTTATTTATAGCTATAATCATAGGTACTTCTGCAGCTTTACAGTGATTTATAGCTTCAACAGTTTGTGGCATAATTCCATCATCTGCTGCTACTACTAATATAACTATATCTGTAACTTGAGCTCCTCTGGCTCTCATAGAAGTAAAAGCTTCGTGACCTGGAGTATCAAGGAAGGTAATTCTCTCACCATTTACATCTACAGTATAAGCACCTATGTGTTGAGTAATTCCACCAGCTTCTGTTGCTGTAACTTTAGATTTCTTTATTGCATCTAGTAATGATGTCTTACCGTGGTCAACGTGACCCATTACTGTAACTATTGGTGGTCTTTTAGTTTCTTTTGCTTCTGATGCTTCGTCTTCTATCTCATCAATCTCATCCTCTTGTTCTTTAGCAACGTCACCAACATTTTGCTCTTTTAATACTGCAATAGATCCAAAGCTATCTACAAGCTTTTCAGCTGTGTTAAAGTCAATCTCTTGGTTTACACTTGCCATAACTCCTTGGAATATTAAAGCTCTTATAACTTCTACCACTGGTTTTTTTAGCTTATCAGCTAAGTCTTTTACAACGATAGTTTCTTCCATTTCGATTACTTCATCTGGAGTTTCATCAACCTTTTCTTCGTTTCTCTTATTTCCGCCTTTTCTCATTTTGCTATTTTTTCTTTGCTGCTTACTTATATCTTCATTGATTTTTGATTCATATTCCTCAATGATTTCTTTCTTTTCAGCTGCTTCTTTTTTCTGTTCTTCATATAGCTCTTTTATAAGATCAGCATCCTCTTCATCGATGACACTCATGTGATTCTTAGCTTCTACACCGAACTCTTCCATTAATACACTTATAAGTTCCTTGTTTGTAACTTCTAATTCTTTAGCTAACTCATATATTCTTATTTTCGACAAAACTTTCACCCCCGAATTTACATTCCGTAATTCTCTTTCCATAACTTTATTAAATTTTCACAAATTTTTTCATCTCTTACTGCTAACACATTGATTTCTTCTCTACCTATGGCCATACCCAATTCATTTTTAGGTATATTTCCTATTACAGGCACTCTTCTGTCATCACAGTATTTTTCAAATTTTTTCTTAGTGTTTTCTGAACACTCTAAGGATAAAATACATAGATGGATTTTATTTCTTTTTATCTCTTCTTCGCATCCATTATATCCTTCTACTAAGTTTCTAGATTTTTTTGCAATTCCTAGAAAACTTAAAAATTTATTCTGCATTAACTATCTCTTCCTTTAGTTTATCATATATTTCATCATTTATCTTAGTTTCCAGATTTCTTTCTAGTCTTTTAGTCTTTACGGATTTTTCTAAACATTGAATATTTCTGCAGATATAGGCTCCACGACCAGGTTTTTTACCATGTAAATCTATAGATATCTCATTTTCCTTATTTTTAACAACTCTTATAAGTTCCTTCTTAGGTTTCATTTCCATGCATCCTGTGCACATTCTTTGAGGTATCTTTTTTACCTTCATAAAATATCACCTACCTTTAAAGGTTACTTTCTTCGTTTTGTAAGCTTTCAGCTTGACTCTTACTCTTAATATCTATTTTCCATCCAGTAAGTCTTGCTGCTAATCTAACATTTTGACCTTCCTTACCTATGGCTAATGATAATTGATTATCATCTACTACAACCTTAGCACTCTTTCCATCCTCATCTACATCAACTGATAAAACTTTAGCTGGACTTAGCGCATGAGCAATATACTCTTCTGGTAACTTACTCCACTTTATTATATCAATCTTTTCATTTCTAAGTTCATTTACTATGTTTTGAACTCTAATTCCTTTAGGTCCAACACAAGCTCCCATAGGATCTACTTCTTCATCATTAGACCATACAGCTATTTTAGTTCTTGAACCTGCTTCTCTAGCTATACTTTTTATTTCTACAATTCCACTGTATATTTCCGGAACTTCTAACTCAAATAATCTTTTTACAAGGCCTGGGTGTGTTCTTGAAACTACAATTTGTGGTCCCTTAGAACTTTTCTTTACTTCCACTATATATAGCTTTAATTTTTCATTAAATATATAAGATTCTCCTGGCATTTGCTCATTTGGGCCTAATACAGCTTCTAGTTTACCTAGATCTATAAATACATTTCCTCTATCTTTTCTTAGAACTATACCTGTTATTATGTCAAATTCCTTAGTTATAAATTCATTATATATAAGAGTTCTTTCAGCTTCCTTAATTCTTTGAATAACAACTTGCTTCGCAGCTTGAGCCGCAACTCTTCCAAAATCTCTTGGAGTAACTTCAATTTCCGCAATATCTTCTAAGTTATATTTGGCACTGATTTCTCTAGCATCCTCTAAGGATATTTCTATTACATCATCATATACTTCTTCTACAACTTCTTTTAATGAGTATACATGAGTTTCTCCTGTATCTCTATTAACCCATACCCTTACGTTTTGCTCCTTGGCATGAGACTTTGCAAAATTTTTCTTATATGCTGCTACTAAAGCATCCTCTATGGTAGTAAAAAGCATTTCCTCACTAATTCCTTTTTCAACAACTAGTTGTTTTACAGCATCTATAAATTCTTCCTTAAATCCGGTGCTCATTATATTTATATCCTCCTTATAAAGTTGGGTTTAACGTAACTAAAGAAACCTTTGACATTGGTATTGCAACTTCATTGTCATTGATTTCTAACATTAAGTTTTCGCTATCAAACCCCTTCAATATCCCTTCATATTTTTTCTTTCCTTCAAATAATGCTGAAAGTTTTACAGCTACATCATGATTTATATACTTATTAAAATGTTCTTTTGTATATAAGGTTCTAAATATACCTGGAGATGATACTTCTAAATTATATTCTTCTGTTATAGGATCTTCTTTATCTAGCATTTCTCCAACAGCCTTACTTACTTCTACACAGTTATCCAAAGCAACGCCTTTTTCATTATCTATAAAAACTCTTAAAATATTTTGTCCGCCTTCACGTACATATTCTAAGTGATAAAGTTCAAATCCGAGTTTTTCTACTATATTAGTAATTTTACTATGGAGTTTTTCCACAACACCGCTACTGTTCATAATACATTTCCTCCTTTTTATTATATTTACTTCAAATCTTTAGTAATAAACTTAATATTTTTTTATTGCTATATAACTTTCATCTTTTTATTACGTTGAAAGTATTTGGTCAAATAGTCATGGGATAATATTTACATTACCACAGTACCCTTTAAGGTATGAGTTCAACTAGCTTTAGTGAGATGTAAAACCTTAGTTCAAACTAAGGTTCACTTTATAATTAAAACGCAACTTGGGGTTGCGTTTTAATAAATAGAGAGTAGGCATAAATCCTACTCTCCCTCAAAGATTATCATAATAACTAGCTCATTAAGTACGATTATATCATAGCTATTTTCAATATGCAATGGTTTTAGCTCCTTTGAGGTATTTATACCGATGACTACCATCTCTAATACTCCCATTTTATTTAAAATTGGAGTAAAGAGCTGCTACGTCCCTGGATAACGATTTCTAAGCTTCAAAGAAGCTAAGAACTCTGTTAATAAAATGGCACCTAACTTAAATTATTTAAATAAACAGTTGTTAAAAAAGACTTAATTGATTTGTTTCTGGTAAATCTCCTATGGCTCCGTGATTTGCCAAGGCTTCTACTACAGTCTTTGTAGCTTTACTTCTTATACGAAGATCTTCCTTAGATATAAATTCTCCATGATTTCTAGCTTCTGCTATAGCCTTTGCTGCATTTTCCCCTACTCCAGTAAGTCCACTTAAAGGAATTCTTATATTATCTCCTTCTATTGTAAATTTTACTGCCTCTGATTTATATACATCTACGGGTAGAAATTTTATCCCCCTTTTGTACATTTCATAACAAAGTTCTAAGGTGGTAAGAAGACCTTTTTCTTTCGTACCTATATTGTTCCCCAAAGCATTTAATTCATCCATAGTATCTTTCATTGCTTCTTCACCCTTTATAACTAAATCGCCATCAAAATCGTCTGCCCTAACAGTAAAATAAGTTGCATAGTAAGCCTTTGGGTGGTGAACCTTAAAATAAGCTATTCTCATAGCCATCATTACATAGGCAACGGCATGACCTTTAGGAAACATGTATTTTATTTTCTTACAGGACTCTATATACCAATCTGGAACATTATGTTCTCTCATTATGGCTTCAAACTCTTCTGATACACCCTTTCCTTTCCTAACCTTCTCCATGATGGTAAAAGCAGTCTTGGGCGGAAGCCCTTTATATATAAGATAAACCATAATATCATCTCTAGTAGATATACAATCTTTAAGGGTAGTATATCCTTCTTTTATATAATATTGAGCATTATTAAGCCATACGTCAGTACCATGAGAAAGACCAGAAATTCTAACTAGGTCAGAAAATGTTTGTGGTTTTGTATCTAACAGCATCTGTCTAACAAATTTGGTTCCAAACTCTGGAACACCATAACATCCAACTTCACAACCCAGTTCTTCAGGAGTTATGCCAAGAGCTTCTGTTCCTGTAAAAAGACTCAAAACCTTTGGGTCAGATAAAGGTACACTTTGAGGACTTATTCCAGTTAAATCTTGAAGCATCCTAAGCATAGTAGGATCATCATGGCCTAGTATATCAAGTTTTAAAAGCCTACCACTTATAGAGTGATAATCAAAGTGAGTTGTTATTATATCCGATTTTGGATCATCTGCAGGATGTTGTATTGGACAAAAATTAAATATTTCATTGTCGCTAGGTACAACCATAATTCCTCCTGGGTGTTGCCCTGAAGTTCTCTTTACCCCAGTACATCCAATAGTTAATCTTTCTATTTCCGCATTAGTAGTATTTATTTCTCTTTCATCTAAATACTTTTTAACATATCCATAGGCAGTCTTATCTGCAATAGTTCCTATGGTTCCTGCTTTAAAGGTATGACCTTTTCCAAAAAGAACTTCTGTATATCTATGAATATCACCTTGGTTATCCCCTGAGAAATTTAAGTCTATATCTGGTTCCTTATCTCCCTCAAAGCCTAAGAAGGTTTCAAAAGGTATATCATGACCATCTTTTATATAAGGAGTTCCACATTTTTCACAGTTTTTATCTGGTAAGTCAACTCCCGAACCTATGGATCCATCTAAAATGAATTCACTATTTTTACAATTTGGGCATACATAATGGGGTGGAAGCCCATTAACCTCTGTTATATCTGACATGGTAGCTACAAAGGAAGATCCAACAGACCCCCTAGATCCAACTAGATATCCATCACTGATAGACTTAGCCACTAATTTTTGTGCTATAAGATAAAGCACCGCATATCCGTTATTTATAATAGAGTTTAATTCCTTATCAAGTCTTTTCTGAATAACTTCTGGAAGATTATCTCCATATATAGATTTTACTTTATTTAAAGTCATGTTTCTAATGTCATCCTCTGCACCCTCTATTTTAGGAGCATAGGTTTCATCTGGAATTGGTTTAACCTCTCCAACTAAGCTTTGTATATACTCAGGGTTTTCCACCACAATTTCCATGGCCTTTTCTTCACCTAAATATGAAAACTCTCTTAACATTTCTGTAGTGGTTTTGAAATATAGTGGAGGTTGATTATCAGCATCATCAAACCCTTTTCCAGCCATTAAAATTCTTCTAAAAACTTCATCTCGTGGTTCTAAAAAGTGTACATCACCTGTGGCAACTACTTTTTTATTATAGAAATCTCCTAGTTCGCATACCCTTCTATTGAGATCCCTAAGCCCTTCTTCGTCTTTAACCATGTTCTTCTTTATTAAAAATTCATTATTCCCAATGGGCTGTACTTCTAAATAATCATAAAATTCTACTATATGTTCCATGTCCTCTAGGGATCTTCCTGCTAGAACCCCCTTAAATATCTCTCCAGCCTCACAGGCAGAACCAATAATAAGTCCCTCTCTATATTCTTCTATTAGACTCTTAGGAAGCCTTGGTCGTCTTTGATAATAGTCTAAGTTAGAAAAGGAGATTAGCTTATATAGATTTTTTAATCCACTCTGGTTTTTTGCTAAAATTATTACATGGTATGTGGGAGCTTTTTTTACATCAAAGGATTTTAAATATTCCTTATTAACTCCATCTAAATTATTAAAACCCTTCTCTCTTAACATATCAAAGGATTTTAAAAGAATATCTCCAGTAGCCTTAGCATCATCCACAGCTCTATGATGGTTTTCTAAGGATATCTTTAAGTATTCACATATTACATTAAGCTTATGCTTTTTAAGTTGTGGAAATAAAAATCTAGCTAAAGGTAATGTATCTATAATTCCATTTTTAAATTGCAATCCAAGATTTCTGCACTTAGACTTAATAAATCCCGTATCAAACTCCGCATTGTGAGCTACTACTACAGAACTCCCTACAAAGTCTAAAAACCTAGGAAGAACATCTTCTATGGTTTTACAACCCTTCACCATATCATTACTTATACCTGTAAGCTCTGTTATTTTATATGGAATGCTCATCTCTGGATTTATAAGTTCATTAAAGCTATCAATAACATGTCCATTCTCTATTTTAACAGCTCCTATTTCTATAATGCGATCTTGGTGACTTGAAAATCCTGTAGTTTCAATATCAAATACTACAAAGGAACTATTAAAATCTACTCCTCTACACCCGGTAGCTATACCTACTCCATCATTAACTAAATATCCCTCTATTCCATATATAATTTTTATATTATGCTTCTTCCCTGCATCCATTGCCTCTGGAAAGGCTTGAGCTACTCCATGATCTGTTATAGCAATTGCCTTATGTCCCCATTTAGCAGCTTTAGCAATAAGCTTTGAAGGTGTAACCACTGCATCCATGGAGCTCATGGTGGTATGAGCATGAAGCTCTATCCTCTTGACTTCACAACCATCCATTCTTTCACTAGGTTTCAACTTTACAATAGACTTTGCATTAAGGACTAAATCTTTAGAAAATCTATCAATTTCTACTTCCCCATAAACCTTGCAACATACTCCTGGTTTTAACTCTTCTAGCAGCTTTTCTACTTCTTCATTACTTCTTGGATATATTTTTATAGTTATAGAGCTAGTGTAGTCTGTAATATATAAAGAAGGATATATTTTTCCACTTTTAGCTTCAAATATATTTACCTTAAATACATCTCCAGCCACAGCTACTCTCCCAGAACCCATATTTAATTCACACATTTCTGTGGTTTCTTCATTTATATTTCTATTACCATATACCACATTGTCATCTAAAGGCTCTTTGCTCTTTCTATAATTCTCCTTCCAAGGACTAGCTTTTTTATCTCCCTTAGTTTCTTTAGCCTTTTCTTTAGCTTTGTCACTAGATCTACTAGAAATCTTAGGGCTATTTGCTATAATATCACTTACTATTCTCTTTTCTTCAATTTGCTTTTCTAGAATATAATCTTCTTCAATAGCCGATTCATCATAGTATATTTTTACTTCTACTTTAATGTTGAACATATTATAAATTTCACTTTGTATTAATCTATCTATATTCTTATGGCAGAGCATCTTAGATATAAATTCATTGGATATACCTATATTAATTCTGTCATTTTCTAGCTTTTTAACTGCTTTTAGTAAACTAGTCTTAGCAGAAGGAAAAGATGAGGCAAGAGAGTTAATCACATCTATCCAATACTCCCCCACCACATCTTCTAAAGCAACATGTTCTACATCTCTATACCACAAGATATCTATAGTACCTAAATCACAAAGTTTATCCTTAATAAGATTACATATATTCTCCTTCATAGGATCATCTAAGGAACTCTTATGTTTTAATACTACCTTAACCATCTCGCTTTGTTTTAGATATTGAACTTTATTTATGATGATATCTTCATAAATAGGCAATCTACTATCATATCCTAGTAGTTCTGACAATGTCATTTAGATTCCTCCTATCTATAAACTTTCAATCTCCTTAATCAATTCATCCAGTAAATCTTCTTCTTTTACTTTTCTTACAATCTCACCTTTTCTAAAGATAAGACCTTCTCCATTACCACCAGCTATTCCTACATCTGCTTCTCTAGCTTCTCCTGGCCCATTAACTACGCATCCCATAATAGCTACTTTTATATTTTTATTTATGTGACTTAATCTTTTTTCCGCTTCTTCTGCTATACTAATAAGATCTATTTGAGTTCTTCCGCAGGTTGGGCAAGATACAAATTTTATTCCATCCTCTAACATGCCAAGGGATTTTAATATTTCTCTTCCCACCTTAACTTCTTCAACCACATCTCCTGTAAGGGAAATTCTTAAGGTATCTCCTATGCCCTGTGCTAAAAGTGCTCCTACACCTACGCTGGATTTAACAGTGCCTCTCCATGTGGTACCTGCCTCTGTAACTCCAATATGCAATGGATAATTAACCTTACTAGAAACTATATTATAAGCCTCTATCATTTGAACTACATCAGAAGATTTTATAGATATGATTATATCTTCAAAATTTACTGCTTCTAGAATTTTTACATGATTAAGAGCACTTTCTGCTAAAGCCTCACTACACACTCTACCGTATTTATTTAAAACTTCTTTTTCTAGAGATCCAGAGTTAACCCCAATCCTTATTGGTATATTTCTTTCTTTTGCAGCTTTCGCCACCATCTCAACTCTACTTATGTCACCAATATTTCCCGGATTTATTCTAAGCTTAGAAACTCCATTTTCTATAGACTTTAATGCTAATCTATAATCAAAGTGGATATCTGCAACTAAAGGAATGTGAATTTGTTTTACGATTTCCTTTATAGCTTCTGCAGCCTCCATATCTGGAACTGCACATCTTACTATATCACAACCACTTTCTTCAAGTCTTAAAATCTGCTCTACTGTGGAGGATACATCTCTTGTATCCGTATTAGTCATGGATTGTACTGTAATTCTAGAATCTCCTCCAATGTATATATCTCCAACTTTAACTTTTCTTGTTTCTTTTCTCTTCATAATTTCCTCCTAAAACTGAATAGGATTTATAATATCTTTTAGCAATACCAAAACCATAAGAGACATCAATGCTAAAAATCCATAGTAATTAATTGTTGCAACCTTTTCTTTATTTACTTCCTTACCAGTTATGATCTGGAATAGTAATAGGAATATCCATCCACCATCTAAGGCAGGGAAGGGAATTACATTAAATATTGCTAGTTGAACACTGAATAAAGCCATAATATTTAATAATGTAAGAATTCCTTGCTGAGCAGCTCTTCCTGAAATTTTTATAATACTTATAGGACCTCCTACATCATCAGCAGAAACCTTTCCTTTGAATAGCTGACCAAAAAAGCCAAAGGTCTGTCTTATGGTACTTCCTGTTTGATTAAGCCCATATTTTATAGATTCAATAAAGTTAGGCTTTACAACCTTAGTATATACACCTACTTGATATCTATCCAATTCCTCATTATATGTTGGCACTAAATCAAGCTTTATCTTTTCTCCGTTTCTCTCTATTTCCATATTAACGGGCTTTCCTTCTCCTGTAAAAATCTCAGTAAGAAATTCTTCCCAAGTAGTAACCATCTTACCATTGACTTCGGTTATCTTATCTCCAGCTTTTATTCCTACTTCCATGGCTGGTGATTTTTCTACTACTTTATCTACAACGTTAGTAGAATGCCCTTGAATACCTCCTACTAAACTAAAGAATAGTATAGCTATTATAAAATTCATTATAGGACCTGCTGCTACAATAGTTAGCTTTTGAAAGGATGTCTTATTAGAAAAGGCTCTATCATCAACTACAGTTACATCATCCTCTTCTCCATACATTCTTACGTAACCACCAATGGGAAGTGCTTTAATAAGATACTCTGTCTCCTTCCCCTTAATGGAGAATAACTTTGGTCCCATGCCTAAGGAAAATTCAAGAACCTTTACGCCATTAACTCTAGCCATTATAAAATGACCAAATTCGTGACCTATAATTAATACACTAAATGCAAGTAAAGCCATTAAAAAATACGGTATATTACCTATAATACTTTGCAATATTCTTCTCCCCTTCCACTATATTCACTTATACATATCTCTTTAAAACATATTCCCTAACCTGCTTATCTATGTCTAAAACTTGTTGTAAATCTGGATTTTTCACATGTGGAAACTTATTCATGGCATCTTCTATTATTTCTTCAATTTGTAGATACTTAATCCTTTCATCCAGGAATAATTCTACTGCAATTTCATTAGCTCCATTATAAATTGCCGGCATATTGCCACCAAGTTTTCCTGCTTTAAATGCTAATTCTAAGCATCTAAAAGTGTTTATATCAGGCTGTTCAAAGGTTAGACTTGAAACGGTTTTAAAATCTAACTTATCTGCTATAGCTGTCCTTCTCTCAGGATAGCTTAAGGCATATTGGATAGGTAACCTCATATCTGTGCTTCCTAATTGAGCAATAATTGAACCATCTTTATACTCTACCATGGAATGTACAATACTTTGTGGATGAACTATAACTTCAATTTCATCATAAGAAACTCCAAATAAAAAGTGTGCTTCTATAACTTCTAATCCCTTGTTTACCAAGGTTGATGAATCTATAGAAATCTTTCTTCCCATGTTCCATTTAGGATGTTTTAGAGCCTCTTTAGGGGTAATTTCCTTCAAACCATCTCTAGTTTTACCTCTAAATGGCCCACCTGAAGCGGTAAGTATTATCTTGTTTATATCTTTTTTTTCATTACCCTGAATACATTGAAATATAGCTCCATGCTCTGAATCCACTGGAAGAATTTTAACACCATTTTCCTTTGCCTTTGCCATAACTATATCTCCAGCAACTACTAAGGTTTCTTTATTAGCAAGTGCTATATTTTTCTTAGCTTCAATAGCCCTAATAGTTGGTTTCAATCCTGCAATTCCTACTACAGAAGTCAAAACCGTATCGATTTCTTTTAAAGTAGCAACTTTTTCTAGTGCCTCTTCTCCACCAAAAAGGTTTACCTGTTTATTTTCTCTTTCACAGTACTCCTTTATAGCTTCATAACATTTCTCATCTGTTATACCTATATATTTTGGACTAAACTCTTCTATAATATCCACTAATCCTTTAAAGTTTCTATGAGCTGTAACCCCTATTAGGTTTACTTTATTTTCTTTATTTCTTATTATATCTAACGCCTGTGTTCCAATGGAACCAGTAGCTCCAAGTATGCTTATGTTTTTCACTGTCAACGCTCCTTTAATTTTATCTAAACACATTATACCCTATAATATGTAATAATACAAAATACTAATAGTTAAATTAATTTTAATACTAATAGCTAAATTAATTTTAAAGAATCAAAATTTAAAAAGGGATTTCCCAAAACAAGCTACTCTTAAGTAAAAGTCGAGGATCACTTATCTTATTCCTGCTCAGTACTTAAAGACTTGTAAATTTTTTGAGAAATCCCTTAAATTAATAATACCTTAATAATTTTTTATAATTACGCTACAAAAACATTAATATAATAATATACCACCACAGATACTAGCAATATACTATCAAACCTATCTAATATACCACCATGTCCAGGAATTAAATTTGAGTAATCCTTAACACCCGCATGTCTTTTTATTGAAGATGCCACCAAATCTCCACACTGTCCAAAGATTCCACCTAATAGACCAATTATCATATAGTTATATAGTGGGACCACTACTCCAAATTTAGTTATGATGTATCCATAAATTGTACATCCTAAAATACTTCCTATAAGTCCACCTATGGCTCCCTCTATGGTTTTTTTAGGGCTAACCCTTGGATTTAATTTGTGTTTTCCTAGATATCTACCAAAATAATAAGCTAAAGTATCACATCCCCATGATGATATAAATATAAGCCATATGAAGAAGTTTCCATTTTCCATATTATTAAGTAATAATATAAAACTAAAAAATATGCCTACGTAAAAACAAGGTAATATGGTCAATGCTACATCAATGAAGTTTCTATCAGTATCAAATACCGGAACTATCATTAAAAGGAATACTACAAGGATAAATACACTGACAGCAATATTTAAATTAAATCCATGTCCTAAATAGATATAATAAAGTAAACATAATAAATATCCTACTAAAGATATAGGTTTATATCCATCCACTTTGCTTACCTTATAAAATTCATACATTCCACCAAGGGATAATAAAACTACAGAAATCTTTAAAAAATACCCCCCTAAAAATATAAATAGTAATAGAGGAGCTAATATCATTGCCCCTATATATCTTTTATTCATTTGCCTCACCTCTTACTATACTCCACCAAATCTTCTATCTCTCTTTTGAAAATCACTAATTGCTCTTCTCAAATCTTCTTTTGTAAAGTCAGGCCAGTTTATATTGGAAAACCAAAATTCAGAATAAGCACTTTGCCATAATAAATAATTACTAAGTCTTAATTCTCCACTGGGCCTTATAACAATATCCGGATCTGGCATACCACTAGTATATAAATGGTCCGATATGATCTTATCATCTATGTTATCTACTTGTAACTTTCCTTCTAATACTTCCTTGGCTATTTCCTTAACCCCTTTTATAATCTCATCTCTTCCTCCATAATTTAAGGCTATGTTAAGAGTTAAACCTGTATTATTTCTAGTTTTATACATTGCATTTTCTACAGCAGCCCTTGATTTTTCAGGAAGTTTACTTATATCTCCTATGGAATTAAGTTTCACATTATTTCTATGTAGCTCTTCAAATTCCTTATTTATAAACTCTACTACTAAGTCCATTAAAGCTCCTACTTCTTCTTTTGATCTCTTCCAATTTTCTGTGGAAAAAGCATATAAGGTTAAATATTTAACTCCCAGATTACTAGATTCCTCCACCATCATTTTAATATTTTTCATACCAGCTCTATGCCCCATAGTTCTTGGAAGTTTTCTTTGTTTAGCCCAACGTCCATTCCCATCCATAATTATGGCTATATGGGCTGGGATTCGTTCCATATCTATTTGTATTTTTTCTTTAGTTGTGTCTTTTTTAAACTTAAATATATCCAAAATATACCTCTCCATTTCAAGTAATCATGATGCTATTATATCACAAATACCTAATAATAAAACCTGCAATATTTGCAGGTTTTATCTAACATATTATACTGACATTATTGACTTTTCTTTTTCTTCTATAGCCTTATCGATTAATTTGATAAACTTATCAGTTTCTTTTTGAATCTGATCTTCAGCTTTTTTAGATTCATCTTCACTGATTTCACTATTCTTCTTTAAGTTTTTAATCTTATCATTTGCATCACGTCTTATGGATCTGATAGCAACCTTAGCATCTTCACCACATTTTTTAACTGATTTAACTAAATTTTTTCTAGTCTCTTCAGTTAATTCTGGAACAATTAGTCTAATAACCTGACCATCATTACTAGGATTAATTCCTAAATCTGATTTTAAAATTGCTTTTTCTATATCTTTCATGCAACTTTTGTCCCATGGTTGAATAAGAAGAACTCTTGGCTCTGGAGCTGATATGTTCCCTACTTGATTAAGAGGTACCATCGTTCCATAACTTTCTACTAATATTCTATCAAGCATTGTAGGGTTTGCTCTTCCAGCTTTTAATGTTCCAAGCTCATTTTGTAAGCTTAAAATAGTTTTGTTCATTTTCTCATCAGCATTTTTAATGATATCTTTTACCATAAAATTACCTCCATCAATTATTTACATATATTAGATGATACTAAAGTACCAATATTTTCACCTTTTACCGCTCTTATAATATTATGAGGCTCATCTAAACCAAATACTAGAATAGGTATTTGATTATCCATACATAGGGATGTAGCAGTAGAATCCATAACCTGCAATCCTTTTTCTAATACCTCAATATAAGATAAATTATTAAACTTAACTGCACCCTCATGTTTATGAGGATCTTTATCATATACCCCATCAACTTTTTTAGCAAGTAAAATAACTTCAGCTTCTATTTCTGCTGCTCTTAAAGCTGCTGTAGTGTCTGTGGAGAAATATGGATTTCCTGTTCCTGCTGCAAATATTACAACTCTTCCCTTTTCAAGATGTCTCATTGCTCTTCTTCTAATGTAAGGCTCTGCTATTTCTCTCATTTCAATAGCCGTTTGAACCCTTGTATTAACACCTATAGCTTCCAAGGAATCTTGTAATGCTAAAGCATTTATACATGTAGCAAGCATACCCATATAGTCCGCGGTAGTTCTATCCATGCCTTCGCCACTTCTACCTCTCCATATGTTGCCGCCACCAACAACTGCACCTACTTCAACACCCATTTCAACTAACTTCTTAATTTGTAAAGCAATAGTGTTCGCTGTATCAAAATCAATGCCGTACCCTTTCTCTGACGCTAATGCCTCTCCTGAAAGTTTAAGCATGACTCTTTTATATTTCGCAGTTTCCATATATATATTATACCTCCAACTCAATATATTTACACCATATTTTTATATATTACCAATTAATAACTAAAATTAACCATAGAAATTACATTAGATACTTCAATGTAAATATGACTTTCTCTAGTTACATAGTTATTATAATACATGTAGATTTTAAAAAAAGAGAACCTAGGTTCTCTTTAATATTATCTTGTATTATTTTCCTTGCATTTGTCTTTGAACTTCTTCAGCAAAGTTTTCTTCTTTCTTTTCGATTCCTTCGCCTCTTTCAAATCTTGCAAACTTAACAACTTCCATAGTTGCTCCAAGTTTCTTTCCTTCTTCTTGAAGATACTTGCTTATAGTGTAATCTCCATTTTTAACCCATACTTGATCTACTAAGCAAACTTCTTTGTAGTATTTGCTTATTCTTCCCATAACCATTTTTTCAACTATGTTTTCTGGTTTTCCTTCGTTAAGAGCTTGAACTCTGTAAATTTCTTTTTCTTTTTCTAAAGATTCATTGTCCACTTGATCTTTGTTTAAGAATAATGGGTTAGCTGCTGCTACTTGCATTGCTACGTCTTTAGCAACTGTTTTTAATACTTCATCTTGTTTTTCACAAGCTAATTGAACTAAAACACCTATTTTCCCATTACCATGGATATAACTTTGAATTATTCCATTGTCAACTACAAACTTTTCAAATCTTCTAACAGACATGTTTTCACCTAATTTTGCAATTAGAGCTGTAACAGCGTCTTGAAGAGTTATGCTTTCATCTCCAACATATTTTTCTGCTAATAATCCTTCTACAGTAGTTACATTAGTAGTTGCTGCCATTTTAGCTACATTTGCTGCTAATGCTTTAAAGTCATCGTTTGCTGCAACGAAGTCAGTTTCACAGTTAACTTCTACTACAGAACCTATTTTCATATCTTCTGATATATAAGTAGTAACTATACCTTCAGCTGCTATTCTTCCAGCTTTTTTAGTTGCTGCTGCTAATCCTTTTTCTCTTAAAACTTCTACTGCTTTTTCCATATCTCCATTTGTTTCGGTAAGAGCTTTTTTACAATCCATCATTCCTGATCCAGTTCTTTCTCTTAACTCTTTTACCATTGCTGCTGTTATCATCTTTATTCCTCCTTTAATTTCCTAACAAAAAGGTAAATGAAAGATTTCTCTCTCATCTACCTTTAAAATTTCATATGTTTTACAACCATAGATGAGGCTGTTTGAAATTTACTTAGAAAGTTGCTATATTATTCAGCTACTTCTTCACCTTGTCTTGCTTCAATTATAGCATCAGCTAATCTTTCAGTTATTAATTTAACTGCTCTTATAGCATCATCGTTTCCTGGAATTACATAGTCAACATCATCTGGATCACAGTTTGTATCAACTATTGCTATTACAGGAATTCCTAATGTTTTAGCTTCAAGTATTGCATTTTTTTCTTTTCTTGGGTCAACTATAAATAAAGCTCCAACATTCTTAGCATCCATGTTTCTAATTCCGCCAAGGTTCTTTTCTAGTTTTTCTCTTTCATTTTTAAGTTGAATAACTTCTTTTTTAGGAAGAACATCAAATGTTCCATCTTCTTCCATTTTATCTAATGCTTCAAGTCTACCTATTCTTGTTTTAATAGTTCTGAAGTTAGTTAACATTCCACCTAACCATCTGTTGTTTACAAAATGCATGCTTGATCTGATAGCTTCTTCTTGGATAGCTTCTTGAGCTTGCTTTTTAGTTCCAACAAATAATATATCTTTTCCTTCTTCTGATACTGATTTTATGAAATCATATGCTTCATCAATTTTCTTAACTGTTTTTTGTAAGTCAATGATATAGATACCATTTCTCTCAGTGAAGATGTATGGAGCCATTTTAGGGTTCCATCTTCTTGTTTGATGTCCAAAATGAACACCTGCTTCTAATAATTGTTTCATTGAAATAACTGCCATTTTAATATACCTCCTGGTTTTTTCCTCCACTACCATCATTTTTATTAAATACTCCTTAAAGCACCTTTTAATAAATTCAGTAGTGTGTGTATTTTCTTACCTTGTGTATTATATCACATAGAAAATCAATGTTCAACAAATTTATTTCTAAATAACAAGGTTAATTTTAAATTTTTATTATTTAAAATTCTGTTAATACAATAATTATAATTTTTCATAATTAATATATATTAATTCTAGAATTTTAAAAGACAAATCCCTGAAACCCGCATGGATAAAACAAATAGTTAACTATTTAACTATTTAACTATTTACCTATTTACCTAGTTACCTAGTTAAATAGGTTACATTATAACTGTTTACCTAGGAAACTTTTAAAATACATGTGAGTAGTGAAAGAATCTTCTTTATTAAAAATAAAAATCCTTTATCAGGATTTTTATTTTTAATATATTTCTATATATTGTATTAAATTATTTAAGCTTATTTAATTCATCTATTAATTTCTCATTTAGAATCTTTATGTGAGTACCCTTCATTCCTAAAGATCTAGATTCTATAACTCCAGCACTTTCAAACTTTCTAAGAGCATTTACTATAACAGATCTAGTTATTCCAACCTTATCTGCTATTTTAGATGCAACTAAAAGTCCCTCACTACCATCAAGTTCGTTAAATATATGTTCTACGGCTTCTAACTCTGAATAAGATAATGTTCCTATTGCTAATTGAACTATAGCTTTTTTTCTTGCTTCTTCTTCTATTTCATCAGTCTTAGCTCTTAACATTTCCATTCCTACAATAGTACCACTATATTCTGCAATAACTAAATCATCTTCAGTAAACTGTTTAGAAAATCTTGATAACAATAAAGTTCCCAATCTTTCCCTGTTCCCATTAATAGGAACTATAGTTGATAGCATATCTTTGAAGTCACATTGAACTTCTCCATTAAATACACAAATACCACTGCTTGGCATATTTGCCTTTGTCTCATCTATATTTAGCAGTTTAGCATTATATTGCTCTGGAAATCTTTTATTTTCAACTACTTGTTCTTTAACTTTATCGCATTCAAATCCATAGGAAAGATTATATCCTAAAACTTTCCCCTTTCTACTAATAACATATACATTACAATCTAACACTTCACTTAGAAGTTCACATATATCATCAAAAACTACTGGTTCTGAACCTGACTTTTGTAAAATCTTGTTTAATTTTCTTGTTTTATCTAATAATGACATCTCTATTCCTCCTTCTTCTTTTTTTCATTTTTCATAATGCTATTTATCACTGCAACTTTTTAAATAATTCAAAATATTCTTTTCTTTCACAAATTTTAGAATTGTTTCGTTGCCATATACCATCATATCATATAGAATTTATTCTATCAACATGTTTTTTATTAATTTTCGACATATTTAACCTTTTTTTAAATTAAATTTTACTTCAAAGTAATTTTTAACTAATATAAACCATTTTATTTATTATCTGTTAACTCTTTATGCTTACATTCCGAGTTAATACATTCTAAATAATCACCTTTTGCTTTGCTATATCTTTTAGCCATTACACTTCCACACTGAGGGCATTTCTTTTCTGTAGGTTCATGCCAACTTACAAAGTCACATTGTGGATAATTTCCACATCCATAAAATATCTTACCTTTTTTGCTTCTCTTTTCTAAAACATTTCCTCCACACTTAGGACACTTTACATCTAATTCTCTAGCCATTGTCTTTGTATTTTTACACTCCGGATATCCTGGACATGCGAGAAACTCACCAAATCTTCCCTGTTTTATCACCATAAGTCTTCCGCATTTATCACATGGTATGTCAGATACCTTATCTTCTATAGTTATCTTAGCTATTTCTTTTTCGGCTATTTCTATAGCTTCCTTTAGTGGTACGAAGAATTCTTCTACTACAGATTTCCAATTTGCATTTCCTTCTTCTATTCTATCTAATTTACTTTCCATTTCTGCAGTAAATTCTACATCAACTATTTGTTTAAAATATTCGCTAACTATATTATTAACTATAAATCCTAATTCCGTAGGAAATAATACCTTCTTTTCTCTATCCACATATTTCCTGCTTAATAAGGTGGTAATTGTAGGTGCATAAGTACTCGGTCTACCTATTCCATTTTCCTCTAAAGTTTTAACTAAGGATGCCTCTGAAAATCTTGCTGGAGGTTGAGTAAAATGTTGTTTTCCATCTACAGATTTTTCTATTAACTTTTCATCTGTATTTAAGGTTGGTAATTTTGCATTTCCATCCTCATCTTCATTATCTGTAGCATAGATTTTAGTAAACCCATCAAATCTCACCTTAAATCCTGAAGCTTTAAATAAATAATCCCCATTGTTTATTGAAATTGATGTAGTATCAATTATTGCAGACTCCATTTGGCTAGCTACGAATCTATTCCAAATTAAAGTGTAGAGTTTTAATTGATCATTGCTTAAGGTTTCCTTAGCAATTTGTGGAGTAATCTCTACATTAGTTGGTCTTATAGCTTCGTGAGCATCTTGTGCTCCCTTCTTACCTTTGTAAGCTCTTTTAACCTTTGGTGCATATTTATCTCCATACATATTTTTTATAAATTCAAGAGTAGCTCCCTGAGCCTCCTCTGATACTCTTACTGAGTCTGTTCTCATATAAGTTATAAGACCGATAGTTCCATGTCCTTTAACTTCTATACCCTCATACAACTGTTGTGCTGTTGCCATGGTTTTTTTAGTTGAAAAGTTTATTTTTCTATAGGCATCTTGTTGAAGTGTACTAGTAGTAAATGGTGGTAATGGATTTTTAGATTTAGCTGTATCTTTTATATCTTTTACCACAAATTCACCTTGCTGTACAGCTTTTATAATATTATTAGCTTCTTCTTCCTTATTTATAATAACTTTTTTCCCTTTTTTACTATGCAATTTTATTGTAAAGGTTTTTGTTTCTGCTAATTTAGATACTTTTGCTTCCACAGTCCAATATTCTTCTGGTACAAAAGCTTGAATTTCCTTTTCTCTATCGCATATTATTCTAAGAGCTACAGATTGTACTCTTCCAGCACTTAATCCCCACTTTATTTTTCTCCAAAGTATAGGACTTATCTCATATCCTACTAATCTATCTAATACTCTTCTAGCCTGTTGAGCATCAAATACATTTTCATTTATCTTTCTTGGAGATTTTATGGCATTTTTTACAGCACTTTTTGTGACCTCATTAAACTCTATTCTACATGACTCTTTAGTATCTATTTTTAATATGTTAGCTAAATGCCAAGATATAGCTTCCCCTTCTCTATCAGGGTCCGTAGCAAGATATATTTTTTCACTTTTTTTAGCTTGTTTCTTAATCTTATCTAAAAGTTCTCCTTTACCTCTAATAGTTATGTATTTGGGTTCATAATTTTTTTCTATATCTACCCCTAACTGACTTTTAGGTAAATCTCTTACATGACCCATAGATGCTTCTACTACATAATTTTTTCCTAAATACTTCTTTATGGTTTTCGCTTTTGCTGGCGACTCAACTATGACTAATTTTTGCCCCATTCTAACCCCTCCATTATAGCTTATAATTTTTTACTTTATTACATATTTATAAGCACCATGCAGATTTCTCATAATCTTTTTATTATATATAAAATTCTACATCCTACTATATTTTAAAATATTATTATCTCATTGCAAGTCATAATATACAAACCTTATTAAATATTTCATAAATTTTTAACTATTTATTAATTCTAACATAAAAGTTTCCACTTAAACATAAAATCTCCTCTTTTACTTGCAACTCAAATAATAACTTATATAATCGATTAATGTCAACATCAACTAATTTAATTATTTTATCAATGTGTATAGGATTATCATCTATAACTTGATATATTCTTTCCTCTAATTTGCTTTTTACAGTAGTTATATTTTTATTATCTATGGAAACTCCAGAAATATTCAATAAATTTAACACATCTTCTATATCTGTATAAACGTAGGCACCATCTTTTATTAATTTATTAGTCCCTTTACTTTCACTGGAGAATATACTCCCTGGCACAACAATTATATTTTTTCCTTGCTCTAAAGCTGCTCCTACAGTAATTAGCGTCCCACTTTTTTCTCCGCCTTCAGTGACAACTAACAATTCACACATACCACTGATAATTCTATTTCTCATTGGAAAATTTCTACTTAAAGGTGGTGTTCCCAAGGGAAACTCACTAATTATACAACCACCGTTATCTAAAATTTCATGGTAAAGTCTATAGTTTTCTTTAGGATATATAACATCAATACCACTACCTAAAACTGCAATTGTATTAATGTTGTTCTTTATTGCAGCCCTATGAGCTACAGAATCAATACCTTTAGCCATACCACTTACAATATTTATTTCATAAGGACTTAACTGTTCCACCATACTATTAGTTACGTCTATCCCATATCTAGAACACTTCCTAGAACCCACAATAGAAATATTCTTTTTTTCATTAATCATTGAAATATTCCCCTTGTAAAATATACCAAAAGGTGCATCCTCATACTGCAGTAAACTTATAGGATAATCTATATCATACATAGTACAAATATGTATATCCCTAATGGATTTACATTCTTCAGCAGCTAACTCTTCAATTTTTATATAAGACTTTTGAAACTTTTCTACAATTTTTTTAGGCAATAGTGTCATATTATCACTAATCACCATTTTTCTCAAGGTATCAAAATTATGATATTCATTATAAACATATTTTTTCATATCATTAGATACTTCCGTAATAATAATCCATAATTTAAATAAATCAACCATCTATACTCTCCTAATTCTTTATATTATATCTTCTCTTATGTACTTCCTATATTGAAGTGCTTCAATAATATGATTTTCTTCTATGGATTTATTGCCATCTAAATCCGCAATAGTTCTAGCTACTTTTAAAATTCTATTATAAACTCTAGTACTAAGTCCATATTTTTTATAGGTATATTCAAGAATCCTATTAGAATCCCCATTAAGCTTACAGTATTTTTTTATATGACTAGAAGACATATTACTATTATATTTTATATGTTCATTCCTAAATCTTTCACTTTGTATCTCCCTTGCCCTTTCTATCCTAAGGGCCATAACCTCTGATTTTTCTTCTTTTTTATCATTATTTATAGTCTCATAGGATATGGAATTTACTGGGGTGAAAATATCTATTCTCTCTAATAAAGGTCCAGATAATCTAGATAAATATCTTTTCACTTCGCTATCACTACATTTACATAACCTTGTTTCACTTCCATACATCCCACAGTTGCAAGGATTCATAGCTGCCACGAGCATAAAATCCGCTGGATAAGTTATAGTTCCATTTACTCTTGATATTCTTACCCGCTTATTTTCTAAAGGCTGCCTTAGAACTTGAAGAGCTCTCTTATCAAACTCTAATATTTCATCTAGGAATAACACTCCATTATGAGCTAAAGATACTTCTCCTGCTGATGGGTTTCTGCCACCACCAATCAAAGCAGTACTAGTAATAGTATGATGAGGATTTCTAAAGGGTCTATTTCCCATTAATCCTTCTTCCTTAAGCTCTCCACTAATACTATATATCTTCGTAACTTCTAGAGCTTCCTCATCGGTAAGCGGTGGCATAATAGAAATAACCCTCTCTGCCAGCATAGTTTTTCCCGATCCTGGAGTTCCATACATAAGTACATTATGATTTCCTGCTACCGCTACCTCCAATGCTCTTTTAGCTGCTTGCTGTCCTATGACATCTTCAAAATCTAATGGACAATTATTATTTTTATATTTTTCTCTATTGGTAAATGTATAAGGTTTTACATCCTTATAAGTAAAAAGATGAATTACTTCACTCAAATTTTTGATAGGATATATATTTGCTTCTTCAATACAAGCACATTCATCTTTATTTTCCATAGGTACTATATAGTTCTTTACACCATGTTTTATACCTTCAATTACAATGGGGAGAGCCCCTTTAATTTTATTTACATTTCCATTTAAGGACAATTCACCCATAAATATAAAATTATCTGGCTCTTCTAAGAAAAGTTGATTAGTTGCTAAAAGAATTCCTACAGCTATAGGTAAATCATAGTGGGAGCCTTCCTTGCGTATATGAGCCGGAGCTAAATTTATAGTTATTCTACTAATTGGAAAATCTAAAGAAGAATTGGTTATAGCTGATCTAACCCTATCCTTAGATTCTTTTACAGCAGTATCCCCTAAACCTACAATATTAAAATTAGGTAACCCATAGGTGATATCTACCTCTACATTAATTAATATACCTTCCACTCCAGAAAAGGCTGCAGTCTTTATTTGAATTGACATAATTTCACCCTCCAAATATAAATTTCCAACTTTACTAGTGTAAGTATTGACCATTGAATTTAGAATAAATCAACTTTGTAAAAAATTTTAATTAAATCAAAGTTTAGCTTTGGATTATATTGTCTAAAATGTAGACATAATTCTTTGCATTAAAGGGAGTTTTAAATGAAGATTTTAAATAAAACTATAGGTAATTATGGAGAAGATCTAGCTAGAGAATATATTAAAGAAAAGGGATATATAATATTAGAAGAAAATTTTTTATGTAAGTTAGGGGAAATTGATATTATAGCTAAGGATAATAATTATATTTGCTTTATAGAGGTAAAAACTCGATATAGCAAAAGATACGGTACCCCATTAGAAAGTATCACTAATACTAAGAAAAGAAAATTGTATAAAACTGCACAATATTATATTTGTTTAAAAAATATACATAAATCTTATTTTAGATTTGATGCCATAGAGGTAACACTGATTTCTTCTGGTGAAACCCCTAATATTACACTGATTAAAAATGCTTTCTAAAAAGTAAATACCTGAATAAAAAAGTAATTACATAACTTTTTTATTCAGGTATCTTTTATTTTATTAATTATTTGTTAAGTATATTTTTCAGAAAACTTTCTCTATGAATTGGACAGCTACCATGACAAATTATTGCATCTATATGTTCTTTGGTACCATATCCTACATTTTTATCAAAGTGATATTTTGTATACTTCTTACCATACTCTTCCATTAAATTATCTCTATATACTTTAGCTATTATAGAGGCACACGCAATGGCAGCACTTTTAGTGTCTCCTTTAATTACAGCTTCATTTCTAAGGTTAAATTCTCTTATAGTATATCCATCAGATAATACTATATCAGGAGTAACTTTTAGTTCCCCCACAGCCATCTTGAAAATTTCATTGTTACAAAACCCTATGCCTTCTTTATCTATTTCTCTGTTGGTTTTTAGAGCTATAGAATAACTTATTGCTTCTTTTTTTATTATATCACTTAGCTCTTCTCTTACTTCTTTAGTTAACTTCTTAGAATCATTTATTCGTAATATTAAATCCCTTGAATTATTGTCAAGAACTACTGCAGCAGCAACTATAGGACCTGCTAAGGGGCCTCTTCCTACCTCATCTACACCAGCTACAATATCATGTCCATAGCTTTTATCAAAATCATATAATTTTTCTACTCTAGCATATTCATTTTTATAATGCTCCACATATTTTCTTAGGGTTTCTCCTAAAGCTCTTACATTTTTCCTATGATCATTATTTAATACTCGATATATAGCTTGATAATCTGCTTCATGGCTACTTACATCTTTTAATGACATAAACCCACGGACAGAAGATTTTATATCGTTAAATCTCATAGTTTTAATTTCTTTTAAAAAATTTATACTACTCATATTTATGTTCTATATCAGGTACCTCTAGTGAAATAGGACCTAACTTTCCCCCCCTAAATTCATCTAATAGCATTACAGCTACTCTATTATAATCTATGTTGCCCCCTGAAATTATAGCACCTCTTTTTTTACCTATGTTATCCATATTAGTAAGAGGATTTTCGTCTAATTCTTTAAGCTTATATCTCTCCACTAGCCTTGATCCATGGGTATTTTGAAGTCTTTCTATAAGCTTTAATGCCAGTTCCTCAACATCCATTATTTCATCCTTTATAGCTCCAGTAAAGGCTAAATTAAGCCCTACTGTATCGTCTTCAAATTTAGGCCATAAAACCCCTGGAGTATCCATAAGCTCTATACCCATCTTTGTTTTTATCCATTGTTTACTCTTTGTAACACCAGGTCTATCTCCCGTTTTAGCAGCACTATTTTTTGCCATCCTGTTTATAAATGTAGATTTTCCTACGTTAGGGATTCCTACTACCATTACTCTGGTAATAATATTTACTACGCCTTTACTTTTAAGTCTATCCTGCTTCTCTTTTAAAAGCTCTTCTAGAGTGGGTTTAATTTTGTTAAGCCCTGATCCTGTAAGGCAGTTAACAGATAATACTCTAGTTTTATCGTCTGATAATTTATTTACCCACTTCTTTGTTACATATTCTTCACTAAGATCGCTTTTATTAAATAATATTATTCTAGGTTTCTCACTACAGATATCTTCAATGTCTGGATTAGAACTTGAATAAGCTATTCTTGCATCACGAATTTCTATTATTGCATCTACTAACTTTAAATTTTCTTTTATTTCTCTTCTGGTCTTTGCCATATGTCCAGGAAACCAGTTTATACTCATTTATCTCACTCCTAAGAATTTTATAATTAGATATATTAAATTAACTATTTTAGTATTCACCACATTTACAATAAATACTTCTATATATGTAATAAAAAAAGGGACTATCTAGCCCCATTTTCTTACATTCTCTCTTTTACTTTAGCAGCCTTACCTACTCTATCTCTTAAGTAGAATAATTTAGCTCTTCTTACTTTTCCTCTTCTAACTACGTCGATTTTTTCTATAACAGGCGTATTTATTGGGAAAGTTTTTTCAACTCCAACTCCTGATGCAAATCTTCTTACTGTAAAAGTTTCTCTAGCTCCACCATTTTGTCTTTTAAGAACGGTACCTTCAAATATTTGAACTCTTTCTTTGTTACCTTCTTTGATTCTGATGTGAACTTTAACTGTATCTCCTACATTGAACTCAGGTAAGTCAGTTCTTAATTGTTCTGCTTCTATAGCTTTTATTATATCTAACATTGTGCATTCCCTCCTAAAATTTATTATGACGTTCTTACTCACATTGGGTGACAGAGGACCGCCCGTACTAGCACAATCCTCATTTTATCACATAATATTTCAATGTGCAATATTATTTATCCTTTTTATGATAATTGTCTAATAGCTTTTTATCCTCTTTAGTAAGTTCTATATTTTTATATAAGTCCATTCTTCTTTCCTTTGTAATGAGTAATGATTTAAGCCTTCGCCACTTTCTTACATTTTCGTGATGCCCAGATATTAATACCTCTGGAACTTCATCTCCTTCAAAGGAAAAAGGTCTTGTATATTGAGGATATTCTAATAATCCTTCATAAAAGGATTCTTCTTCATAACTCTCATCACAGGATAGAACTCCTGGTATCATTCTAGCAATACTATCAACTACAGGTATGCAAGCCATTTCTCCCCCTGTTAAAACAAAATCCCCTAGAGAAATTTCCATATCTATATATTTATATACTCGCTCATCTATACCTTCGTAATGACCACATAAAAATATTAACTCCTCCTCTTTGGCAAGTTCTTTACATAACTCTTGATTTAAAGTCTTACCTCTAGGACCTAAAAATATAACTTTTCCTTTATTATTTTCTTTTAGATGTTTTATAGAGTTTACAATGGGTTCTGGGGTCATCACCATGCCTGCTCCACCCCCATAAGGGTAATCATCAACCTTTTTATGTTTATTAGTAGAGAAGTCTCTTATATTAGTAGTATTTATAGATAATATTCCTTTTTCCATAGCATTTCCTATGATACTATGATTAAATACCTGAAACATCTCTGGAAATAAAGTTAAAATATCTATCTTCATTATTCAGACCATACCTTCACTGGTTTTATTACAATTTTATTATTTTCTATGTCTACTTCTTCTACAATTGTCTTTAAAGCAGGAACTAGCACGTCTTCTTTTCCTTCTGATTTAACCCAATATACATCATTACTTCCCGTTGCAATAACATCATATACTTTCCCTAATTCTTCTCCATCTGTATCATAAACATAACAATCCATTAAATCTGCAACATAGTAGCTACCCTTTGGTAATTTTATAGCATCTTCTCTTTTTACTTGAAGATATTTATTTCTATAAAGTTCGGCTTCTTCAATTGAGTCAATTCCTTCTATTTTTAATATAGCTCTATCCTTTTGAAGCTTAACTGATGTAATTTTTATTTCTTTATCATCTATGTATACCTTATCTAAGTCTCTAAATCTTTCTAAGCTATCTGTTAGAGAAAGCACCTTAACTTCTCCTCTTACTCCATGGGGCTTAGTTATCTGACCAACGCTCATCAATTCCCTCATCATATATCTCCTCACTATTTAATTACTTAATATTATTAACATAAAAAATTTTCATAAACTCTGTTTACCCGATGACTATTAGCTCTAATACTCCCTCCTTATTCTTAAGTCGGCAGTTAAGAGCTACTACGTCCCTGGATAACGATTTCTAACCTTCAAAGAAGCTAAGAACTCTGTTTACCCGATGACTATTAGCTCTAATACTCCCTCCTTATTCTTAAGTCGGCAGTTAAGAGCTACTACGTCCCTGGATAACGATTTCTAAGTATCGAAAATACTGATACTAAGAACTCTGTTTATTATAATAATTATTTGTAATTCTTGTCAACTACAATATATAAAAAAATAAGAGCTAGGTATTCCTAACTCTTATATTATTTCTACAACAACTCTTTTATTTTCTTTAATCGCTGCTGCTTTAACAACAGTTCTAATAGACTTAGCTATTCTTCCCTGTTTTCCAATTACTTTCCCCATATCTTCTTCAGCAACCTTTAATTCTAAAATTATAGAATGCTCTCCAGCAATTTCATTTACTTGCACTGAATCAGGGTTATCAACTAATGACCTTGCAATAATTGTAAGTAATTCTTTCATGGATTGCGCCTCCAATCAATTAAACTTTCCTATTTTATTCCTGCATTGTTGAAAAGTCTTTTAACTGTGTCTGTTGGTTGAGCTCCATTTTTTACCCATTTAACTGCTTTCTCTTCATCGATTTTAACAGTTACTGGCTCTGTAGTTGGATTGTAGTATCCAATCTCTTCAACAAATCTTCCATCTCTTGGAGATCTTGAATCAGCAACAACTATTCTGTAGAAAGGAGCTTTTTTAGCACCCATTCTTCTTAATCTTATTTTTACTGCCATTATATTTTCACCTCCTTCAAAGGTTATGTGTATTTAAACTTAGAAAGGTAATTTTCCAAACAAGCCTTTTTTACCAAATTTACCAGCCTTGCCTCCCATGCCCTTCATCTGTTTCATCATTTTTTTCATCATCTCGAAGTCTTTTAAAAGTTTATTCACTGCTTGAATGTTAGAACCTGAACCATCAGCTATTCTCTTCTTTCTAGATGGTGAAGAAGATACTATACTTGGATTTTTTCTTTCCTTGGCAGTCATGGAATGTATTATTGCTTCCATCTTTCCCATTGCCTTTTCACTTTGTGAAAAGTCTACACCTTTTAATTCCTTTGCATTAAAGCCTGGAATCATTTCAACCAACTTGCCCATAGGTCCTAAATTTTTCATTTGATTCATAGTCTCTAAAAAGTCCTCAAGATTGAATTCTTGATTCATCATTCTGTTACCGAGTTCTGTAGCTTTCTTCTCATCGATAGCTGATTGAGCTTTCTCAATTAAAGAAAGTACATCTCCCATACCAAGTATTCTTGATGCCATTCTCTCTGGGTGGAAGATTTCCAAATCTGTCATCTTCTCTCCCATACCTACATATTTTATAGGCTTTTCAGTGATTGCTTTAATTGATAGTGCAGCACCACCTCTGGTATCACCATCCAACTTGGTAACGATAACTCCTGTAATATCTAGTGTATTATTAAAGGTTTCAGCTACATTTACTGCATCTTGACCTGTCATAGCATCTACAACTAATAAAATTTCTGATGGATTTATTGAAGCTTTTATATCTTCAAGTTCTCCCATCAGCGCTTCATCTATGTGAAGTCTTCCTGCCGTATCCACGATAACTACATTAGCTCCAATGCTCTTAGCATGTTCAATGGAAGCTTTTGAAATATCTACTGGGCTATTTTTATCTCCCATGGTGAATACAGGTACATCTATTGACTTTCCTACAACTTGTAGTTGTTTTATAGCTGCTGGTCTATAAACGTCACAGGCTACTAGTAATGGCTTTTTATTGCTTTTTCTAAGATTTAGAGCCAGCTTTCCTGCCATGGTTGTTTTACCTGCACCTTGGAGACCAACTAACATTATCATTGTTATTCCATTGTTGACAAATTCTATTTTCTTTTCAGTGGTTCCCATTAACTCAGTTAATTCTTCATTAACTATTTTAACTACTTGCTGACCTGGTGTTAAACTTTCCATAACTTGATCACCAAGACATTTTTCACTGACAGACTTTACAAAGTTTTTAACAACTTTATAATTTACATCCGCTTCTAAAAGAGCAAGTTTTACTTCTCTCATAGCCTCTTTAATATCTTTCTCTGAAAGCTTACCTTTACCCTTTAGCTTTTTTATGGTCTCTTGTAATTTGGAAGATAGTCCTTCAAAAGCCATATGAAAACCTCCTATACATTCTCTTCTATATCTTTAATTATATGGTCTATTTCTTTTTTTATATTTTCTTCAGAAGTAGTACCTTTTAACCCTTTTAATTTGTTAATAATTTCAGTCTTAGAGTTTTCTATAGCTAAGGTTTTTTTCATTAAGTGAAGTTTTCTTTCATACTCTTCTAAAAGATTACCACATCTTTTAATTAAGTCATGAATTGCTTGCCTACTAGTATTATTAACTTCTGCTATTTCTGATAGAGATAAGTCATTATTATAATATAAATCCATAATATCTCTTTGTTTATCAGTAAGTAATGAGTTATAAAAATCTAGTAAAATTGATATTTCAACTCTTTTTTCCATATAATCACCCAACTCACAAAACTTATATTAACAAATTAATTTTAAGCTGTCAAGTATTTTTACTTAACAGCAGAGCTTTAGCATGAAAAT
>NZ_DJBA01000036.1:0-66343 GCF_002435615.1 Clostridium sp. UBA5988
CAAAGTGAAAAGTTTTATGAGGACCTATAGAGGTGTATCAACTAAGTACCTTAGTAATTATATGTTTCTTTTTAAATACATAGAGTCGAAATGTGAGGCTACGCCTATATTTTTTAGGGGCACAAAGCCTTATTTCAGCACGAACTTTAAGGGACGTCCACCAATATTCTCATAGCTTGTGTATTCTATCACTGTAATTTTCAACAGAGCCAAAGAATTAAAAGTATAACAAAGATAGTTTGAAAATTAAAGTATAGTATATTGTTAATAAATTTAACAATATACTAATTAAAGATATTTTATACAAAATAAAAAGGAATAGTAGAGTATTTATAGAATATATAAGAAAAAATGGGGTATATTACTGGAGTTTGGGGGAGTAGATTAATGTTAGAAAGTTATAGGTATGTACAAAATGAAAATATAACAGTTTATTATATTGGAAATGATATGAGATTTGTAGTAGAAGTTAAAGAGGGAATACTTTATGCATATAAAGAATTAGAAAATTATTTTCATTTAATAGATAAAGGATTTTCTATAAGAGCTATTATAGCTATGAACAGAAGAGAATATAATTATATAAGTAAAATGATTTTAAAACTTAGGGGGAATAATGAATCTAAGAAAAGTCAAGTATCTATTACATCTAAAAATGATCTTTTGATATTATCACCTTTTGCATATGAAGAAGAATCTACTTATACTTATGATGAGTATAAGCTTAAAAAAGTAATTTACAGTCAGGTAGTTCATATATTTCATGAATTTCTATCTTTAAACTCAGAAGTTTCATCTACATGGATAGGACAAGGAATAGCTATGTATTTATCTGAATTATGGAAAGAGGGTGAAGTAAAAAAAGTAATAAATGAAGCTATAAAGAAAGAAAGGATACCACAATTAAATGAAATCCAAGAAAATGAAAGTTTATATAAGATATGGGCATGGACTATAGTCAAGTATATAGAAGAAACCCATGGTAAGGAAACAATAAATAAAATTATAAGAAACTACGATGTAGATGGTATTTTTAATATATTAAAGTGTTCTATTGATGATTTTGAAGTTCAATGGAAAACTTGGTTAAAGGACGAAAATAAGCTGTTATAGAAAATAAAGACCGTTTCAATTTAGAAACAGTCTTTACTTTTTATATTTTAATTATTTTCTTTTTTCCCAAGTATATATGTAAGAATAAAACCAATTAAAAAAGTTATAATTGATAGCATTCCTGATAAGTTAAAAGTAAAACCAGGATATACTGGAAAGACAGAACCTAAAATTAATCCACAAATAGCAAAATATGCAGGTTGAGGATATTTACTCATAAAGGATTCTATGAGCTTTGTCATAGTCAATATACCTACAAGAACACCTAAACCACCAGGAATAAGTAAAGGAATATTAAAGGTAGAAACTGCATTAGTAAAAGTAGTATATAGTCCAAGAATTAAAAGTACTAAAGAACCGCTTACTCCTGGAAGAATCATAGTAGCAGCTGCAATGAATCCTGCTAGGAATAGGGATATAAAAGATTTTACGCTTAAACTAGTCATAGCTATAGTACTAACTTCTACATCACTATATATAGACATAATTATCATTAGTATGAAAGTTGCAAGAAACCAAAGATAATTTATTTTTTTTACTTTTCCTTTTGATGCTCTTTTATATAGCATAGGAAATGACCCTAAAATCAATCCTATGAAAAGGAAGTTGGTTGGTTCAGGATGATTTGTTAATAGATTTGTAATTAATTTACTAAATAGTATTATACCTAAGCCGGCACCTATAGCCATTTCGGCAAGAAACAAAATGTTTTTTTTCCAATCTTTAAAAAAGCTATTTACAGCAGATATAAGTTTATCATAAATACCTAGAACTACCGCCATGGTTCCACCGCTAACACCAGGAATAACATTGGAAACACCAATAACCATTCCTTTTAAAATAACAAATATATTTTCCATGTTTTATCTCCTCGTATAATTAAATTTGTAGTTAAAATAAACTAAGGTTACAAATAACTACTCTAATTATATTGAGAACTCATTTAATTTGCAAATTAATTATTTAAAAGTTAATAATATATTTATTTTTTGTTAATTTTAGGTTACTCGTGTTATAATGCAAATATAGATGAATTATTTTAATTATAACATTATTAAATCAACATAAAAACAAGCTTTATAAAGGAGCAAATCATATGTGGGATAGGTTTAGAATAGATAAAAAGTTAGATATAGATAGAAAGTATATAAATATTGGAGTTGTAGCTGTTATTACAGGAATTGCCCTATTTATAGGCTATGAAATAGTAAGTAGAAGTGGTACTTTTATTACTATATTTAAAGATGCAATATTAGGATTTTTAAGTGTAATAAGACCTATAATAATAGGAGCTATAATTTCATATTTATTATTTCCTTTAGTAAGACGTATTGAAATCTTTATTAAGAAATGTGTTAGTGTAAAGGAAAATAATAAATTTAATTGGATATATAGAATTGTAAGTATTGTATTAGTTTTTTTTATAATCATACTATCAGTAGTATTGATATTTAACTTTATAATTCCACCTCTTTTAGAGAATGCAAAATCATTAATAAATAATATTCCACAATATGAGAGTGTAGTAAGGAATGGAATAAATAACTTGAATTCCTATTTTGCTACTTTAGATATAAATTATCAGCAAATTAGTACTTATATTGATAAGGTAACAGCAGCATTTGCAGTTATTGGTCAAGAGATAGTTAATATAATTACAAATAGCATTTATGGATTTGGATCTTTTATGATAGATTTTGTTTTAAGCATAATATTTACATTTTATTTTTTAAAAGATAAAGAGATGTTATTTAAAACTATTAGGAGATTTGGAAGAGCTTTTATACCAGGTAAATTAGGAACAGTACTTAAACAATTTATTATAGATTTAGATGAAGTTGTAGGAGGATTTGTAAGAGGAGTTTTACTTGATGCTCTTATTGTAGGTATAGTTTCATCTATACTTATGTTAATGATTCATCATCCCTTTGCAGTACTTGTTGGAGTAATAGCAGGTATATGTAATGTAATTCCTTATATAGGACCTGCTATAGGAGCTGTAGTAGCATTTATATTGGGTATGTTTTCTAGTATTACACTTGGAATATGGGGATTTATACTTTTAATTTTATATCAACAGGTTGATGGTAATATTATACAACCTAAGATTGTAGGTGGTAGTGTAGGACTTCCAGCTGTTTGGACTTTAATTGCTTTAACTATTGGAGGAGGGTATGCAGGAGCTATTGGAATGATAGTGGCAGTCCCTACTGCAGCTATACTAAGTGTATATGTTCACAGAATCTATAAGAAAAAGTTAATTATATAGTGTAATAAAATTAATTTAGTTATGAATATAAGAGTAGGTGCTGTAAATACGAGCAAAAGAGAGGATAATAAGTATGGGAAAAATTTCAGCAGAAGAATTAAAGGGAAAAATGGATAGTAATGAGAGATTAGTTATACTTGATTTAAGAGATGAGCAGGCTTACAGAGAAGGACATATAGAAGGGGCCATATTGATTTCTTTAAGTGATATTTCTCATGACATTGAAGATATAGTTAAGGATAAAGATGAAACTGTATGTGTATATTGCTATAGCGGAAATAAAAGTGCTAGAGCAGCAATGATGCTAGAATATTTAGATTATCCTAATGTGTGTGATTTAGGTGGTATTACAAATTGGAGTTATGATCTTAAAAAATAGCTTCAATTTATTTAATGTAGCTAGTAAGTAAATAAAAATAATAATAATATAAAGGTGTATGAGAGCAATCTCTACACCTTTATATTATTTATAATTATTCTTTTAGATAATTAAAGAAAAACTTTTATTTTATCTTATTTTTATATATAATCTATTTATGATGTTTTTAGGAGGATCTATGATAGAATTAATAAAAAAAGTGGATATAACACTATTGCAGTTTATAAATAAAAAATTACGATGCAAGTTTTTAGATAAAATTATGCCATATATAACATTTTTAGGCTCCGCCACATTTTGTATGGTTTTTGTTGTGATGACTGTAATGTCTAAAAGTAAAGAAATTAAGAACCTAGGATTTCTAGCATCTTTATCAATTATTACTTCTGGCGGTATTACTCACTTTTTAAAGAGAGTAAAAAATAGGATACGACCATATATAAAGTTTCCAACTCTAAATATAAAGAAGATAGGGGTAGATGATTATTCTTTTCCATCTGGTCACACCACTGCAGCTTTTTCAATTGGAATTAGTATTGCATTAAGCTTTACAGGATTAGCAGTAGTATCTATAGTAATTGCTAGCCTTGTGGGATTTTCAAGAGTTTATCTTGGAGTACATTATCCAACAGATGTAGGTGCAGGAGTTGTAGTTGGAACTTTGAGTGCCCTTTGTATGCATATGATAGTATAAAAATTATAAAAGAGACAAGAATTTAATTTAAATTCATGTCTCTTTATTACATTATAGATTATTCTTAAAGAATTAAGGAATAGTCAATATTTCATCAATTACCCTTCCATCACATTTTGGAAATTTAATACATAAAACTTTTGATAGGGTAGGGGCTATGTCCACTAAATTCATATTATCCATAAAAAAGTTTTCTTTAAACTCCTCACCACATCCAATAAAGAGAGTATGAATATCAGGACTATTAGGATGATAACCATGATTTCCGTTAGATTTTCCTTCTTTAGGAGTGGTTGAAGTCACTATGCTATCATTAAATTTATCTATAAAAATAAAACCTCTTTTTGCTTCAATCATAAATGTAGCCTTAGGATCACCACCTAAATCTATTATCTCATCATTTCTATATATCTTTGCAATTCCCTTAGATTCATCAAGAGATAAGGCTTTTAAAATATTATAAACTTTTGAGGAGAGATTTTTATTAAAGTCATCCTTAACATATACATAAGCACTTCCATCACAAGATTTTACATATACTCTCCAAGAATTAAGTTTATTATTATCACCGACGCTTATTAACCCTTGATTTTTAAATAGGGTGTTTAAGGTAATAACTTTATTAAAGTCCTGAAATCCATGATCACCTAAAATAACTATAGAAGAATTATCATATATATCAGCTTCTTTCAGAGCTTTTATTACATCAGCTAATCTTCCATCATGGCGATGAAGTGAATCTACAGCTTCTTTAGAATCAGTACCATAACCATGACGTTGACTGTCTAAGTCTAAGAGATGTAGTAAAAGTAAGTTGGGTTTATACTTTTTAATGGTTTCTATAGCACAAGCAGTAGCAAAATTATCTAAGTTAGGCTCCTTTATACCATCAAGGAGATGTTTAAATTTTCTGTTTAAATTGAATTGGTATATAGGGCTTCCACCTAGGAGTGATGCCATTTCTTGAGATATATATTTATTGTTAGAGAAAATTTCAGGCATATTATATTTTATAGAGGATCTACCAGTAACAGGCCAAAATATAGATGCTACAGTAATCCCTTTACTTTTTGCCATATCATATAGTGTTGGACCATTTACATATTTTCTGAACCAAAACCAATCTGGAGCAGCTTTTTCAGGTTCTAATAATTTATTGTTTACAACCCCATGGTTTTTAGGATACTTACCTGTAACTATGGTAGTGTGAGCTGGATATGTTAATGATGGATATATAGATTTAACATTTCTAACTACTGACCCCTTTTGAATGCATTGTGAAAAAGTTGGTAAGTTACTTATTATATCAAAATCAGCTGCTTTTAATCCATCAATTGAAATAACAACCAAGTGCTTATTTGTTAAATTATTCATAACTTATTCTCCTTAACTTTATGTTATATATAAATTATGATATACTAATTTTGTTATTAAATCTACATATTAAGATAATATAAATAAGGAATAAAGAAGAAAAGTGGCGTAAGAAGGTGTAATTTTGGAGCTAAATTATAAGGAGCAATTCACTATAAAATTTCATGAAGGAGACTTTAAGGGAAATATTAAATTATTTACAATAATGGATTATGTTCAACAAGTTTCAGAAGGTCATTCTCAAATTTTGGGAGTGGATTTTCAGTCTATGATGAATAAAGGATTATTTTGGGTAGTATCTAGAGTTGAAATTACAATGGAGAGATATCCTAAGGTTGGAGAAGATATAACAGTAGAAACTTGTTTAGGTGGACGTGAAAAAGTCTTTATGAAAAGAAGATTTAAGATTAAAGATAATGATGGACAAGTTATTGGTAGAGTTTTGATATATTATTTAATTGTAGATATTGAAACTAGACATCCACAAAAGCCGTCCATGTGTCCAGTCGATATAAATATTGATGTAGGGGATGTCATTGATAATAAGCTTAACAAGATAAAGATGCCAGGTGAGGCTATAGAAACTGTCAATAGGGAACTATACTATAATGATATAGATATAAATAATCATGTTAATAATGCTAAATATGTTTCTTTTATAGAAGATTTTTTTCCTTTAGATTGGCATAGAGAAAAGAAAATATCTTATATGCAACTTAACTTTATTAAGGAAATTAAATTTGATGATTCGCTGATAATGAACAAATTTATTGAGGATAAAGAAAGTAATAGTTTTTGCATTAATGGAGTTTCAGGAATCTCTGAACAAGAATTTTTCCAATGTAGGGTAAAGTTTTAAATAAATGTGTATTTGAAAGTCATTAAGATAAAGGTATCTAGATAATAAAATTTCTAGATACTTTTTATTTTAAGAAATAATTAATATGGTATAAATAAAAAAACATGTAAAGGAATACATAACACAAGAATATAATTTAATAAAATGAAAATTAAATATAAATAACAATTACATATAAAATTTAATTTAAAAATATTTATAAATATGAAATAAGAAGTGAAAAAATTTACGAATAATAATCATTGACATTAATGGATAAATAATTCATAATAAATATGGAATATTCATAAAAGATTTAAAATTTAAAATAAGGGGGAGTAATAATTGACACATAAGAAGGGTTTGAAAAAGGCCGTTAGCAAAGAAGGTATTATATTTCTAATTTTATTTTTAGGTTTTTTCATAGGTATGGGAAGTGTTATGGGAACCATAAATATGTTTAATACCCTAATGGAAACTGCGTATAGCTTATTAATGAAAACAGTTTTTTATATAATGGCTATTGCAGTATTGGCAGGAGCTATATCTGCACTTCTATCAGAATTTGGAGTGGTATCTTTAATTAACAGATTGTTATCACCATTAATGAAGCCGCTTTATGATTTGCCTGGTGCTAGTGTCATAGGAGTTTTAACCACCTATCTGTCTGATAATCCTGCTATACTTACTTTAGCAGATGATAAAGGATTTAGAAGATATTTTAAAAAATATCAGCTGCCAGCTTTAACTAATTTAGGAACAGCCTTTGGAATGGGGTTGATTATTACTACCTATATGATGGGACAAAAGTCACCTATAGGAGAAAGTTTTATATTGCCAGCTATAGTAGGTAATGTAGGAGCTTTAATAGGAAGTATTGTAAGTACTAGGTTAATGCTTAGACAAACCGCAAAAATTTATGGAAAAGAAGAAATGTGTGTACAAGATAATGATACTGGTTTTGATATGATGAACTATAGAGAAATTAGAGATGGAAGTGTTGGAGAAAGATTTATTGGTGCTATGCTTGAAGGAGGAGCTTCAGGAGTACAAATGGGACTTGCTATAATTCCAGGGGTTTTAATAATTTGTACTGTAGTTTTAATGCTTACTAATGGACCATCAGCATCTGGAGTTTACACTGGAGCTGCATCAGAAGGTATTGCACTCTTACCTTGGATTGGAGAAAAATTACAATTCATGTTAGTTCCGTTATTTGGTTTCCAAAGTCCAGAAGCTATAGCTTTCCCGATAACATCTTTAGGGGCTGCAGGAGCTGCAATTGGTTTGGTGCCGGAGATGTTAAAAAATGGATTAATAGGTGGCAATGAAATTGCGGTATTTACAGCTATGGGGATGTGTTGGAGTGGATATCTAAGTACTCACGTTGCAATGATGGATGGTTTAAAGTGTAGAGAATTAACAGGTAAAGCTATTGTTAGTCATACCTTTGGTGGATTAACAGCAGGTATATCAGCTCACTTTATATATTTACTTATATCAAAATTTATATAAAAGTAAAAAACCACCTTTTTATGGTGGTTTTTATTTATATATAAATATTTAACTGTATATGAGTTTAAATGGGTTGATTAGTGGAATTTAAATAATTATTTAATATACCAGTCCTTAAGCCTTCACTACATATAATAATGTTATGGAAGTTACAATAGTTTACAATATGAGTTATTATTTCACATCCGCCTAATATAATATCAGCACGTTTTTTTGAAAGACCTTGTAAGTTTTCTCTCTCTTTTAAACTTATAACTTTAAGGTTTTCACAAAGAGTTTTTAGTTCATGAGGGGTGGAAAATTCTATTATGTTAGTAGATGAACATGAATTTATTAAATAATTAGAATATATATTTCCGAGATTCTTAAAAGTTCCGCCAATGCCAACTAAAGAGCTTCCATAAAAGCTTTCAATCCAAGGTATATTAGAAAATAGCTTATAGAAAAAGTCCTGGTTGTAATCACAGCTCAAGTATCTGCCACGCTTATTAACTTTTATTTTCTCAGTTATGTTTATAGAACCTAGAGGAATACTAGTGTAATTTGTAAATTTACCCTCTTCTACAAAAATTAATTCTGTACTATTTCCACCAGTGTCCATTATTATACCTTTATCTAGATTACAAGTAGAAAAAACTCCTAGGTAAGATAAATAAGCTTCTTCTTTAGGTGACAAAACCTGAACTAAAATTCCAGTATGAGCTTTTATTAAATCAAGAACATAGTTACTATTTTCAGCTACTCTTAAAGCTTCCGTAGCTACACATATGATTTTAGAAACTTTATTTATAATGCAAGAACGTAAAAATTTTTTTAAAACTGTTATTACATGAATGGTTTTTTCAGAACTTATAATTTTATTGGTAGCTAAGGTAGCTCCAAGTCTTAAATGTTCCTTATCTTCATCTATAATCTTTGGATTGGACTTATCATCTATATTAACAATTAGTAGGTGAACCGTATTTGAACCAATATCTATAATAGCAATAATATTCATAATACTTTATACCTCCCTAAAAAACTCTTTTATTATTTATACGATAAAAATAATAAAATATAACATAATAAATATATTAGACTATTGAAATTTAAAGAAAGAGTTTTTAAAGAAGATATGATAAGAAAAAATATTAAGGCTATGTATAAGAAAAAATCTACAGAGCTAAAATTTCTAATAAATTTCGCATAGCCTTAATGTTTACTAAGTTGCAGTTTCAATGAGAAGTATATTGCTAGGGATATTAGTTTTTACTTCAAAAGTTTCATTGGAAATATAAGCACTGTCAGAGCCTGTTAAGGTAATATTATCAGAATTATTTGTAAAAATTTCAGTTTCTCCATAACATTGAAATAAATAGCCTTGTCTATCTTTGCTAATTGTAAAAGTTAAATCCTTGTTAGGATGTAGTAATGCAAAATAAATATTAATATCACAATTAGATTTAATAGGAGCCAGACCATTTAAAGAACTAATAGCGTATATCCATTGATTTTCAACAGTATTTTTAAAGTCATATTTATTTATTATAATAGATTTATTATACTTTTTTTGAATATAAGAGTTGTTATTGGTGTATAAGGTTATTTCAATAATATCTAGAAAATCAATGCCACTATTAAAAATATCATAGGTTATCCCATCCATAGAATTAATATAAAGAAAATTTCTAGATGAAAGGGTTTCTAAATTTCCTATGTTATCGCTATATAGTAATTCACCGGAGATTACATACATAATAATTTCTTCTCCTATTTTAAAATTATTATGAGTTCCACTTCTAGGAACTAAGGTAATATTTTTTAGTTCTTTAATACAAAGTTCTGAACTCATATTTTCAATAGAAGTAGAGAGATTAGAAGTAGTTTTTAAATAAGAAAAATCTTCTTCTTGATTATAAGTAACAATTCTTCTATTAATCAAAATATTACCTCCCACTATATAATTATTTTACGATATTAGTATTTGCAGTTTTTATAATTTAATAGTAGGTATGTTTTTCACCTACTATTAAATAAATTAATAAGTGGAATACATTAGATAATAAAAGAATATATGATAAGATGATATTTATTGTTTAAAATGTGGTAATATAGTAATATAATAAACTTAAAATGACTTTGGGGGGAATAATTAGTGATAAAATTTCTTAAAGAATGGATAATACCAGCATTAATTGCTATAATTTTAGGATTTTTAATAAATAAGTTTATTTTTTTCAATGTAAATGTTCCAACTAAATCTATGTATCCCACTATTACACCAGGAGATAGAATATTTTCATTGAGAATTTATAAACCATCATCTATTAAAAGAGGAGATATTTTAGTATTTCATTCTGATGAGCTAAATAAAGACTTGATTAAAAGAGTAGTAGGTCTTCCAGGAGAGAGTGTAGAAATTCAATCAGATGGAAGTGTATATATAAATGGTGAGTTTCTAGAGGAGAATTATGTAAGCAGTTTTAGTGATACTACAGGTTCTTTTAATGTACCAGAAGGTTGTTATTTATTTTTGGGAGATAATAGAGGAAATTCTATTGATGCACGATTATGGGAAAATCCATATATATCTTTTGAAGATATACAGGGAGAAGGAAAATTTATTATATTTCCTTTTGATAGGTTTGGTAAATTAAAATAGTATATAAATAATAAAATTTTAAAGAAGTATTGAAGTGGTGAAATTTATTTCACTGCTTTTTTTATTTAAATTTATGCTAAATAAAATAATAATTAAACTATATTTAGGGAAAGATAAATTCATATCCATAAAATATATTTAAAGGTATAAGATAATTTAACAATAACTAAAATTCGTAATAAAACAAAGTGGTAGGTAGTGGAATAAGAGGAAAAGTAGATGTTAAAAATAAGTCTAGAAATGCGTAATCAATGTAATTTATATATTTTACAAAGGAGGAATTATGAATGAAAGAAAATAAAAGATTATCCCATACTGCCTATGGTGGTATAAAAGGTGATGATTATATGCCTTTTATACCAACTACAACAGCAATGCCCGAGTCAAGTGTTTATTCTATTCTAATGGGTGCAATATTTACAATGGTATTTGCGGCTGCAAACACTTATTTAGGATTAAAGGTTGGTCTTACAATTTCAGCAGGTATTCCTGGGGCAATACTTGCCACAGGGATTTTAAAAGGATTATTTAAAAGAAACAATATATTAGAGGCTAATATGGTTGCTTCAATTGCAGCAGTTGGAGAATCTATAGCAGGTGGAATTATATTTATACTACCAGCAATTATTTTATGGGGAATTACCTTAAGGGTTTCTACAATAGTTATTGTTACTCTTTTAGGAGGGCTAGTAGGTATATTTTTTGTTACACCACTAAGAAAATTTTTAATAGTTGAAGAGCATGGTAGTTTAGTATATCCTGAGTCCATGGCTGCAGCTGAAGTTTTAGTCAATGGAAGTGAAGGCGGTAGTGGATTTAAAATGGTTTTAATGGGTCTTGGAATTGGAGGAGGTTATAAATTAGCTTCTGGAGGATTTGCTCTTTGGAGTGAAAGACCAGAATGGGTTATACCTGCATATCAAAATTCTGTATTTGGAATAGATACATTAGCTTCACTTCTAGGTGTTGGTTTTATTGTAGGTACAAAAGCATCGGCATTTATGTTTGGAGGATCTCTTGTAGCTTGGCTTGGATTAATACCACTTATTAAATATATAGGTGGTACAGTTCCAGAACCTTTATTTCCTTCAACTATGTTAATCTCTGAGATGGGAGCTTCAGATATATGGAGTAAGTATATTAGATATATAGGAGCGGGAGCTGTTGCAGCAGGAGGATTTATTTCTTTAGGAAAATCTGCACCAACCATTATTAGATCCTTTAAAGAAGCCATGTCAGGTATAGGCAAAAAGGAAAGTGGTGCAACTACTAGAATAAATGAAGATCCCCCAATTGTTTGGGTGATAGCTTCAGCAATACTGGTATTTGTTCTTGCGTGGTTATTGCCACAAATTAGAGTAGGGATAATAGGCTCACTAATGGCAGTAGTATTTTCATTCTTCTTTTCAGTAGTTTCTGCAAGAATGGTTGGTATAATTGGTGCATCAAATAATCCTGTATCCGGTATGACTATTGCTACTTTACTATTTGTTACAGCCATATTAAAGATAACTGGCAATATAGGGCAAGAGGGAATGATTACAGCTGTTATGGTAGGTGGTATAGTATGTGTAGCTATAGCTGTTGCTGGTGGTACAGCTCAAAGTTTAAAGACTACATTTGTAATTGGGGGTTCTCCAAAGAAAGTACAAATTGGAATGTATTTAGGGTTAATATTTGGGGCTGTAGTTTCTGGATATGTATTATTAATGCTTCATAATACATATGGAATTGGTTCAGAAGCAGTTCCAGCACCACAAGCTACTCTTATGTCAATGGTTATAGAAGGTGTTATGACTGGTGAATTACCTTGGGTACTTGTGTTTGTGGGAGTATCTATAGCTATATTTGCAGAAATATCCGGTCTTCCAGTACTACCAGTTGCGCTTGGTTTATACTTACCTATACATTTAAATGCAGGTATATTATCAGGTGGTATAATTAGAATATTTGTTGAGAAGAAATTTAAGAAAAATGAATCCCTTATGAAAGAAAAAGTAGAGAGAGGTATTCTTATATCTTCTGGATTAGTTGCTGGGGATGCATTAATGGGTATAGTAGTTGCAGGGTTTGCTACTTTAGGACTTAATGTGGCATTTGGACTTAATTTTGAAGGATTAACCCAAAATTCTATATTCTCAACAGGTATATTTATAATTCTTGGAGTAATTATTTATCTTATTTCTTGTAGTGGAGATAATGAAAGAACTTAAAGATAAGTGGTGATTATTGATAATATTTCTTATAATATTAAAAAATATGGATATAATTATTAATAATATTAAAGTTAAGAGCCGTTTAGGCTCTTAACTAATTTGTAGGTGATTTGTATGAAAGGTAAAAAAACACAAAATAAAGAAGAAAAGAATTTTCTTTTATATATTCCCCAAATTGAACATGATAACTATAAAATTAATGATAATAATATAGTTACCTTATACTTTGAACATAACAAACCTATAGAAAAGTTCGCAAGATGGTTAGTGAAAAAAAATAATCTTAGTGATATAGTTTTTGATGATAAATCATCGCTGGCATGGACTTTAATAGATGGTAAAAGAAGTATATATGACATTGCACTTGAGATGGCAAAGAGATTAGGTGATACGGAAGAAGTAGCTATAGAGAGGCTTGTAATGTACATAAGATATATTGCTAGAAAAAGATGGATAAAATTCATAGGAATAAAACGTAACTAGGGTTGATATTAGGAAATATATAGACATTGAGAGTAATATCTACTATTTAAGTAAATAAAATAAGCAAAAACAATCTACTATATAGCTTGACTACTTTAGGCTTTGGTGTATAATTATGACTTGACTAGATAGAAATTTTTACGGAAATGTAAAAAATCTATCATATTTTATTTTAAGCATATTTTATATGAATATAATCCGAATAGATTAATAATATTAAAAATATAAATTTATAAGTAGTAGGGGTATAAAGATGATTATTGCAGATGTTAAAGTTGGTAGAATTACAATGCCATTAAAAAAGCCATTCGTAACTAAAAACGGAGTTTATAATTATTCTAACGAAGTAGTTGTAAAGATTTTTACAGAAAATGGAGATGTGGGAATAGGAAGTGCAGCTCCAGCACCAAGAGTGACGGGGGAGACAGAAAGTTCAATTGTAGGTGCTATTAAACATATTACTACATTTATTAAGGGAATGGATCTTACTTGTCTTCAATGTATTTTTAAAGTTATGGATGAATGCATTAAAGGAAATAATAGTGCAAAAGCGGCTGTAGAAATTGCTATATATGATCTTTGGAGTAAAGGAGTAAATACTCCTTTATATAAGTTATTAGGAGGCTTTAATTCAACGGTACTCACAGATATAACTATACAAGATGATGATAAGATGGAAAATATGATAAATGCAGCCTATGAAGCTACTAGAGATGGCTATACTAATATAAAGATAAAGCTTGGAAATAATGTAGAATCAGACTTTGAAAAAGTAAAATTTATTAGACGTGCTATTAGAAAAGGAATAAAAGTAAGAGTTGATGGTAATCAAGGCTGGTCACCTAAAGATGCAATAAAGATAATTAAGAAGATAGAGCAATTAGATTTAGATATAGAATTTGTAGAACAACCAGTTAAAGGTTGGGATATCGAAGGATTGAAATTTATTAAAGATAATGTGGACACTATGATTTTAGCTGACGAATCAGTGTTTGGATCCCCAGAGGCCTTTAAGGTAATTCAGAATAGAGCTTGTGACTTAATCAATATAAAACTGATGAAATGTGGAGGAATACAAAATGCCATAAGAATTTATAATATGGCAGATACCATGGGTATAAGGTGTATGGTTGGTTGTATGTTAGAGAGCAAAATTGGGATCACAGCAGCAGCAAGCTTTGCAGCGTCAAGAGGAAATATGATAACTGCAGATTTAGATACAATGCTATACTTTGCAGAGGATCCTATAGTTGGAGGTGCAATATTTGAAGGAAATAAAATCACTTTATCCGATGAACCTGGTCTTGGAATTACTGATATAATAGGTTGGGAAGAAATAGTATAAGTAAACTTTATCTATCTATATATTATATTAATTTTGCATAGATGAAAGGGTTTAAGATTAAAATATAGAACTTATAATAAGTTACTATGAAAATTCATTATAAGAATCTAATATCTAATAAAGGAAGTGGTTTTATGTCAAATGATCTTAAAGACCAATTAAAGAAACAGTTAGAGGTTGCCATAGAAGAAGAAAGATTAGAACATATTATAAAAATAATAAATGATGAAATTCTTAAGTGCATAGAGAAAAGGAAGCATATAACCAATGCCATATTAGAATACAGAAAAAATGCTTTAGAAGAATTTAAAGATGATGAAGATAAGATAATAGAGTATTTTGACCATGAAAACTACGTAAAAGAAGAAAATTTTAAAAGCACTGATAGAAAATTAAAAGAACTAACAGTGTTAAAGTCTTCTCCTTATTTTGGTAAGGTTACTTTTAGAGAAGAAGATTATGGAATAGAAGATATATACATTGGAAGGTTTGGAGTAACTTTAGAGGAAACCTTTGAACCACTAATTATAGATTGGAGAGCTCCAATTTCAGCACTTTTTTATAATAATACAGGAAATATTGGACAGTATAATTCACCTGAAGGAGAAATTACAGCTTCTATTTTAGGAAGGGTTCAATATATCATAAAGAGAGGTAAATTAGAGGGATTATTCAATTCTAATATTGATATAAAAGACGATATTCTTCAAATGGTATTAAGCAAAAACTCTTCGGATAAGCTTAAAGACATAGTTATGACTATACAACAAGAACAAAATGAGATTATAAGACAAGATAAAAATAAGATACTAGTTGTAGATGGTGTAGCTGGAAGTGGTAAAACTACTATTGCACTTCATAGAGTTGCTTATTTAATTTATAATTACAGAAATCTTTTAGAAAATAAGGTTTTAATATTAGGTCCTAATAGAATATTTATAGATTATATTTCAAATGTTCTTCCAACTTTAGGAGAGACTGGAGTGTTCCAAACTACATTTTTAGATTTAGCTTTAGATTTAGTAGATGTAGATGAGGTTATAGATACTAAAGATGTTATGGAAAGAATTCTTAATAAAGATAAAGATTTTGAGAAAAAAGTTGTTTATAAGAAATCCTTAAAGTTTATGGAGGATTTAGATAAACTTGTTATTAAACTAGAAGAAGATAGTTATTTTAGCCATGGAGTTTTCTTTAGAGATAAAGTTATAGCAACTAAAGAAGAAATAAAAGCCATGTTTACAAAAGACTTTACTTCACTACCATTGTTTAGAAGAAGTAAAAAAATTAAAAGAATTTTATTCTCTAGAATTAGGGATGTGAGAGATGAAGAATTTAGATTTATTGAGATGAAGTATAAAGAGAAAAAAGAAGAGTTTACTCCTGAAGAATTAATACTTCATATAAATGATTTAGAATTCAAAAGAAAATTAGAAATAAGAGAATTAGTAAGAGATGTAATAGAAGTAAAAGCTACATTAAGTTATTTAGATGGAAAAAATATAGAAAAGATATATGAAGAATTTAATGGTGACAAAGAATATACAGAAGAAGACGTGGTTGCTATATTATACTTAAAAGCTAAACTTATGGGCTTAAGGCTTAATAGAGAAATTAAACATTTAGTAATCGACGAGGCTCAAGATTATTCACCACTACAATTTGTAGTGTTAAAAGAACTTGTAAATACTAAATCTATGACTATAGTTGGAGATAGTAATCAGCAATTAATACCTATTGGAAATAATTCTTCTTTAAGTAGTATTAAAGATATATTTAGTGAGTATTCAGTTGAAATGTTTAAGTTAAATAAAAGTTATCGTTCAACTAAAGAAATCATGGAATATAGTAATAGGTATATAGATGATATTTCCATAGTACCTATGGTTAGAACTGGAGATTCTGTTAATGAGATATTAGTAAAGGATGAGAAAGAGATAAAAGAAAATATTATAGAGCTAGCAACTAGTTTAAAGAAAAAAAATCTTGAAAATATAGCTATTATAACTAAAAATTTATCTCAATCTAAGTATATATATGATTTGTTAAAAGAAGATATTTCATTAAAGCTTATAGATAAAGAGAATCTTCATATTGCTGAGGGAACTATGATTATGCCTAGTTATTATGCAAAAGGCTTAGAATTTGATGGAGCTATTATAATTGAAGAGGACATCCAAGAAAGATACAAGGACAATCTAATGTATATAATGTGTACAAGAGCACTTCATAATTTAATAGTTATTAAGAAATAAAAAGTAATANNTATTACTTTTTATTTCTTAATATATTATAAGCTTTCTTCATATCCTTGAATTTTATTTAATACTTCTTCATATATTTGGTCGGCCTTATTAAAATCCATATTAGGAACATAGAATTCCTCTAATTCATCATGTAAATCTTTAGCTGTTTTTATACAATCAAGACCTTTTTGAAGTAGGATGTAAAAAATGGAAGAAACATCATCTATATCATCTTGTTTTTTTTCAATATAATTTGCATCTAATAGACTATCCATATCATACTCCTCGCCATGAAATTCTATTTTGGTAATTTCATTTGATGTTACTAGAGCAACCTTTAATTCAGGAATTAATAAATGTTCAATTTTTTCAGGATTTAGCGGAGTGTGTAGAATCTCTACATCTAGACCCCTTCGAGTAGCTTCATCTGCAATATATTCAAGAACACGAGTTTTGCCAGTTCCAGGAGAGCCTTTAAGTACATAAACACTGGACATGTCTTTTACTATATTATGAATATAAGTTATAACTCCCTTTGGAGTAAATCCTGTTGCAAATAAGTGGCGTTTTTTACCCAACGATGAGAATGTATTAGGAAGAATTCTATTCTTCAAATTTTCTTTTAAAATATTAAGTTCATAAAGATTTAAAGCTTCATTATTAAAGGTATACCAATCATCATAAATAGATTTAGCCGCAGCAAAAAATCTGTAAGCTCTTCTAAAGGAATTTCCAATTTCTTCATTTACAGCTAGGATGTTAAATTTTATGTTCTTAAAATTCTCTTCTTTTAAACATATTCCCATATTTACTATATCATCTACAGCACCAGGAGTAATAGGGTCTATCATATGGGGAGATGTACCATCAAGCATAGCTACTTTTAATTCTTTAATTAGAACTCCATCTAAAGAATCACTATCAGAGGAACAATGATGAAATTCTACATCATAGCCTCTATCAATGTAGTGTTTTCCAATTTTTTTCATAAGTAAAGATTTTCCTGTACCAGGACCTCCCTTTAAGCAAATAATTCTAGTTGCATCCTTTTGGGAAATTATATAATTAAAGTGAGAGTAAAAGCCTTTTCCGGTATTGCCACCTAAAAAATAGTGAGTGGATATTCCAGTCATAATTAATCCTCCAATGATTTCTACACTATCATAATATTATATAAGTTAAAAATGGTTAATGAAAATTCAAATTAATTAGATAAAAGATGCATCTACGGTAATTATTGCGTTGTGATTTGGAGAAACTTTCTTAATTTCCTCATTTATTTGTTTTTGTAATTTAAGTTCTGATTCTTTAGTTATTATAAAATCATCCTTAACTACTACATCAAATATTAGGTTTTTATAGTCGCCTTCACCTACTACTCTAAAATCATGAAAAGAAGATATATGAGGAATTTTATTTAAAACTTCTTCCAATTCTCTTTTTGCACTAAGAATCTCCTCATCATTTGTAGTTACTGGATCCATATGAATTAGGAGATATATACCCAGTTCGGAAGAAATTTCCTTTTCAGCTCTATCTATAACCTCATGAGCAGCAACAACAGAAATATCAAGAGGAACTTCAGCGTGAATAGAAGCAATTATTCTTCCAGGGCCATAATTATGAACTAGCAAGTCATGAACACCATCTATATGTTTATAGGATAATAACATTTTTTGAATATCTTCTACTAAATCTTCATCGGGAGCAACTCCAAGTAATGGGTTTAAAGTATCTTTAATTAGGTTATATCCTGCATAAAGAATTACTAATGAAACAACTAAACCAATATATCCGTCTATAGGAAGTGATGTGAAATTTGAGATTAGTAGTGATATAACTACAGTAGAAGAAGATATTACATCACTTATTGAGTCTACAGAAGAAGCTTTAAGAGCGGAAGAATTTATTTTGTTACCTATACCTTTGTAGAACCTACTTAACCATACTTTAAATGATATAGATATGATTAAAAGAATAAATGGAAGTAGTGAAAATTCTACAGGAACAGGATTTTTAATTCTCTCAAAAGAGCTTTTTATGAATTCAAAGCCAACTAATATTACTAAAAATGCAACTATAAGACCAGAAATGTACTCAATTCTTCCATGTCCAAAGGGATGTTCTTTATCTGCTGGTTTACTTGAAAGTTTAAAGCCAAAGATAGTTACTAATGAAGCACCAACATCGGAGAGATTATTAAAAGCATCAGCAATTACAGCAATACTATTAACTAAAAGTCCAGCAGTGATTTTAATTAAAAATAAAACTAGATTTACTAAAATACCAACAACTCCACCAAGATATCCATAACGTTCTCTGACTTTTTTATTTTTTATATCTTCACTATTTTTAATAAATTTTGTTATAAGTTTTTGAGAAATCAATTATTACACCTCTTTATCAATATATTTTTTCTCATAACTATAGTATAACACGAGAACATGTTATAAATTAGGGAAAATCACAAAATTCATAGGAAATGTAGTAAAAGTTTGGTATACTATTACTAGTATTTCGTTTTAAGGAGGGGATTAATTATGTCAAAAGAATTGAAGTTTGCTAAAGAACTTATAGATTTTTTGTATGAAAGCCCTACTGCTTTTCATGCAGTGAAAAATGTTAAAGATTCTCTTGAAGGTTGTGATTTTAAGGAATTAAAGGAAGAGGATAAATGGATATTAGAAAAGGGTGGTAAATATTATACTACTAAAAATGGTTCTGCATTAATTGCATTTACTGTAGGTAATGGTGAGGTTGAGAACCATGGATTTAAAATTATAGGTGCTCATACAGATTCACCTACATTTAGAATAAAACCAAATAGTGAAATTATATCAGAAAATAATTATATTAAATTAAATACTGAGGTTTATGGTGGTTTAATAAGAAGTACATGGATGGATAGACCACTAGCTGTAGCAGGAAGAGTTGCTTTAAAAGGTGAAAATTTACTTAATCCAGAGTTAAGGTTAGTTAACATAAAGAAACCAATATTAATAATACCTAGCTTAGCAATTCATATGAATAGGGAAGCCAATTCTGGAGGAGAATTAAATCCACAAAAAGATACACTTCCACTACTTGCAATGGTAACTGAAGAATTAGAAAAGGATAATGCATTAATAAACATATTAGCTGAGGAAATGAAGGTAAATAAAGAGGATATTATAGATTTTGATTTATTCCTTTATGAATTTGAAAAGGGATGTATTGTTGGGTTAAAAGATGAATTTATATCTTCAGGTAGATTAGATGACCTTCAAATGGTTCATGCTGGAATTGAGGCACTAAAAGAAGCTCCAATAACTGAGGGTATAAATGTAATGGTATGTTTTGATAATGAAGAAGTTGGAAGCTCTACAAAACAAGGAGCCGATTCTGATATGTTAGCAAATATTTTAGAAAGAATTGCTCTTTGTCTTGGAAAAGGGAGAGAAGAGTTCTTTAGAGCACTTAGCAGATCCTTTATTATTTCGGCAGATAATGCTCACGCAGTTCATCCTAATAGTCCAGAAAAGGCAGATCCGACTAATAGACCAATTGTAAATAAAGGTCCTGTTATAAAGATAAATGCGAATTGTGCATATACTAGTGATTCAGATTCTTCTGCTGTATATGAATCTATTTGTAATAAAGCAGAGGTACCAGTACAAAAGTTTGTAAATCGTTCAGACTTAAGAGGTGGTTCAACCATAGGACCAATTTCTTCAACCCATTTGAATATACGTTCTGTAGATATTGGAAATCCAACCCTTGCTATGCATTCTATAAGAGAGTTTGCAGGAGTTAAGGATCATAGTTATGTAGCAAAATCCTTTATAGAGTTTTACAAAATATAATATAATTATAGAAACTCCTTGTAACAAAGGAACAATTATTGAAACTAGTCATGGGAAAGAAGTAAAATTTAATGTGCAACCAGGTAGTTATAGAGGATTAACTAAAGGTAGTTCACAATAGCATATATAAAGAAGCCATTTAAGATAAGTAAGATATAAAGGTACTTTTCTTAGATGGCTTTTATTTAGCTATAGGAGAAAGCTAATCCATAGGATAGAAAAATATTTACTATTATAGATTTAAGTTAATTTGGTAATAATAATAGTTGAGCATCATTGAAAGGGGATAGCACCATGGAGCACATATTTATTTTAGTAAATTTAATACTTATACTAAGTATAGTTCTTCTTATGTACGTAATCAAAAATAGAAATAAGAGAAGAGCCTATATTAAGATTAGTGACAATAGTTTTTTAGCAGAAAATAAAGAAAAATTGGAAGATGCTATTGATGATATAGCCAGAGACCATAGAGAAATTGAAAAAATAAGTAGGAATGATTTAATTTCCAATTTAGATAAGCATTTTAATAATATATTGGGGTGCCATAATTTGTTTAAGGTGGATGAAAGTAGAGAGTATTTCAAGATAAAAGGAACACAATGGGTATTAGATAATATCTATGTTATTGAAAAAGAGTATAAATTTATAAAAAAACATTTATCAAAGAAATATTTAAAATCACTACCTATACTAAAAAGTGGAGCATTAAAAGGATATCCTAGAATTTATGCTGTATCAAGAGAAATATTGGGAATTTATAGGGATAAGCTAACTAGGGATAATATTAATAAGTTTTTAAAAAGATATGAAGAAACAACCATATTAACCATGGGAGAATTATGGGCTTTACCTATAATGCTTAAAATAGCCTATTTAGAGATAATAGGAAAAAGCTCAGTATTGATAGTGGATAAAGCTAATGATAGACATAGAGGAGAAAGATTAGCTGATAGGATTATTAAGTATTATAATGAAGAAAATATGAAGAGAGCTATGGATTTCATATCAGAGAACAATATTAAATTTACAGAATACTTTGCGGATGCATTAATAAGAGTTTTAAGAGATAATGGAGTAAATTACGATGAATTAAATTTATGGATAGAAGATAAATTAAGCGAAAATGAAATTACTTTAGATAAGATTATTATAGATTCTAATAAAAGTGATGTTATCTATTCTACAGCCATTAGTAGTAGCATTAATGCCTTAAGAAATTTAGATAATATAAATTGGGAAGAAGTATTTAATATTAGCAATAAAGTAGAAGAAATATTAAGTAAAGATCCTGCTATGGTTTATAGTACTATGGATTTTTATTCCAAGGACTATTATAGACATGTTTTAGAAAAAATAGCTAGACAAAATAAAATTTCTGAGACATTTGTTGCTAGAAAAGTACTGCAGTGTGCAGAAGAAAATAATGATAAAGAGTTTGAAAATCATGTGGGATATTATCTAATTGATAGTGGTAGAGAAAAGCTAAATCATATTTTGAATATTGATTTTAAAGGATTTGAAAAGTTAAAAAACATGATAAAGGGAAGAGCTGTTGGTATTTATATAGGAACTATTGTTATTCTCACAGCCATACTATCGGGAGGATTTATAACTTGGAGCTATATAAATGATACAAATATATCAATATCTAAATATATTTTATCTGGAATAGTTACTATTATACCTCTCAGTGAGGTTGTGGTATCCATATTAAATTGGAGTATTACTAATTTAAGTATACCTAATGTATTACCTAAAATTAATATATCTGATAGAATTCCTAAAGAAGGAATCACCTGTGTGGTAGTTCCTACTCTAATAGAAAGTATAGAAAAAGCTAAAAGTTTAATAAGAAATTTAGAAACTTATTATTTAGGAAATAATGATGAAAATCTATATTTTGCTATCTTGGGAGATTTTATAGATAGTCATAGAGAAAAAGAAGCAGAAGATGAAGTGATATCTAAGTTTTGTTTAGAAGAAATTAATAAGTTAAATACAAAGTATAAGGAAGATAATGATCGCTTTTTCTTTTTATGCAGACATAGACGGTTTAATGAAAAGGAGAATAAGTGGATAGGATGGGAAAGAAAAAGAGGAAAACTAGAAGAGTTTAATAAGTTTATAAGAGGAGATAAAAATACCACTTATAGTGTTTTTAGTGAAGGTGCCGAAAAACTTTTTAAAGTAAAGTATGTTATAACTTTAGACGGAGATACCATACTTCCAAGAGAATCAGCAAAGATTTTAATTGGTTCAATGCTTCACCCGTTAAATAGAGCTTATACAAAGGAAGACGGGACTGTTTGGAGAGGTTATGGGGTAATACAACCTAAAATTGGTATAGATTTAGAAAGTGCTAATAAAACTTATTTTTCTAAAGTATTCTCAGGAGAAGCAGGTATTGATATATATACATTTGCAATATCTGATGTATATCAAGACTTATTTGGAGAGGGTATTTTTACTGGTAAGGCCATATATGATGTGGATGTATTTACAAAGGTAACTCAGGGAGTAATTGAAGAAAATCAAGTTTTAAGTCATGATTTATTAGAAGGATCTTTAGCAAGAACGGCTTTGCTTACAGATGTGGAGTTAGTAGATGGATATCCTTCTAACTTTATTGCAAGTTGTAAAAGACTTCATAGATGGGTAAGAGGTGATTGGCAGCTATTACCATACATATTAAAGAAAAATAAATTAAATAGATTATCTAAGTGGAAGATGATAGATAATTTAAGAAGAAGCTTAATGGCTCCTTCTATGTTAATTTTATTACTTTGCTCTTTAGCAGGAATCCTTCCTGATGGTATAGATAAGTGGTATATGTCAGCTTTCATTGCTTTAATAACACCTATTCTATTTAATATGTCAGAAAATATAGTTTCTCCTATAAATGGAATAAGTCTCAGTGGGAAAGTTAAGAATTTCCAAATGGCTTTAAAGCAAGTGTTTTTTATATATGCTTTTCTTCCTTTTAAGGCATATTTAATGATAGATGCCATTATAAGAACTCTATACAGATTAATAATAAGTAAAAAAAACTTATTACAATGGCAAACTGCTGAGGAAGCAGAAAGATCTTCAGGAAAAAACTTTATAGGTTATTTTAAATACATGTGGCAAGAGATAGTAATAGCTTTAGGTATTATGGTGGTAGCATGGAGAAGTGGCTTAGATACCTTTTATGTAATGATACCAAGTTGTATTGTATGGGTTATTAGTCCAATAATAGCTTATATTATAGGTCAGAATATTAATGATGAAACAGTAAAATTAAGCGAAGACGATAATAAGGTTTTAAAAAGGTTAACTAGAAGGATTTGGGCATATTTTGAAGACTTTGTCACTGAGGATACTAACTATCTTGGTGGGGATAATTATCAGGAAGAACCATATAGAGGATTAGCTATGAGAACTTCTCCTACTAATATAGGCATGACTTTAATTTCTAATATTGTTGCTATAGATATGGGGTACATTGGGACGGTTAAAGGTATAGAAAACTTGGGTAAAACCTTAGATACTTTGAAAAGACTAGAAACTTGTAAAGGGCATTTTTATAATTGGTATGATGTGGAGACACTTAGTCCACTATTACCTAAATATGTATCTACAGTAGATAGTGGGAATCTAGTATCTTATTTATACACCATAGAAGAAGCACTAAGAGAATTAAGAAACACACCTTATTTTAATAATAGAGTTGAGGGCATAGAGGATACTGTTTATCTTGCCGTGGAAGAGCTAGAAGATAAAAGAAAAAAATATATGTACCTTAATGTTATTGAAAGAATAAAAAGAGAAGGAAAAGATATATTAACTTTTTATAATATACTAAATAACTTTGAAGACATTGTACAGGAAGATATAGAAAATATAGATAGTACTTATTGGAATAAAAAACTATTAGATAATATAAAAGACTATTTAAGTGAAATTAAATTTTTATTTCCATTCATAGATGATATAAAGCTATTACCTAGAAGCAAGTATGAAAATATAATTAGAATTATTAGTAGTGATAGTTTAGGGCACATATATGATATTATAAAAGGGTTTAATTTTATATCTAATAATTTAAATGAATTTCAATTAGAAAGAATAAATAAGAATATAGATTTATGTAAAGAAAGAGTAGGAACACTATTAAAACAATTTACAAAAATTGAAACTGAACTAAATAGAATTATAGATAATACAGATTTTAAATTTTTGTATAATGATGAAAGAAAGTTATTTCATATAGGCTATGATGTAGACAATGAATCATTAAGTAGTAATTACTATGACTTATTGGCATCAGAAGCTAGAACAACAAGTTTTATTGCAGTTGCTAAGGGAATAGTTCCAACATCTCATTGGTTTGCTTTAAATAGAGCCTTAACTTTAATGTATGGTAGAAAAGGATTGGCAAGTTGGAGTGGAACCATGTTTGAATACTTTATGCCAAGAATTTTAATGAAAAATTATAGGAATTCTATGTTAGATGAAACCTATAGGTCTGTAATGGAAGGTCAAATAAGATATGGAGATAAGAGAAAGGTTCCTTTTGGTATTTCAGAAAGTGCCTACTATAAATTTGATGTAGATTTAAATTATCAATATAAAGCCTTCGGTGTACCTAAAATTGGTATAAAAAGAGGATTAGAAGAAGAGTTAGTAGTATCACCATATTCTACTATTATGGGGCTTATGGAAAATATACCTAAGTCTATGGCAAATATAAGAAGTCTCTTAAAACTTGAATGTTATGGTAAATATGGATTTTATGAAGCTATAGATTATACAGATAAAAGGACAAAAAGTAAAAAGTTTGAATTAGTAAAATGCTATATGATACATCATCTAGGAATGAGTTTATTGGCTTTAGATAATGTGATGAATAATAATATTATTCAAAGAAGATTTCATAGAATTCCCATGATTAGAGCTGTGGAAATATTGCTTCAAGAGAAAATAAGTAAGAATGTGGTCTATGATAGAAAAGAAGATAATTCACAAGAAGTGAAAGAAGTGCAAAGGCAATATTCCATCCATAGAACATTTAAATTTGGAGAAAGCAAGTATCCTCAAACCATACTTCTTGGGAATAAAAATTATAACATCTTATTAAATACAGCTGGTGGTGGCTACTCTAAGTTTAAAAATGTAATGGTATATAGATGGAAAGAAGATTTGATTCGTAGTAGTTGGGGAAAGTTTTTTTATATTAAAGACACTAATTCTAATGAATATACATCTTCTACCTATGAACCTTGTAAAGAGCAAGGAGATAAATACGAAGTTAATTTCTATTTGTATAAGGCAGAATTCATAAAATGCTGGAGAGATCTAGAAATAAATACCATAATTCAAGTAATTCCTGAAGATAATTGTGAAATTAGAACTATTGATATAAAAAATAATAGTAGTGAAGAAAAAATCATAGAAGTTATTAGCTATAGTGAAGTAGTTTTACAAGGATACAGTGGAGATATAGCACATCCTACTTTTGGGAATTTATTTATTACTACAGAATATATAGATGAATTAAGTGGAATACTTGCAAAACGCAGACCTCGTAGTGAAAAAGACAGGGACATATATACTCTTGAAAGTACACTAGGTGAAGAGGAATTTAAAACAGAGTATGATACAGCAAGGCTAAGTTTTATAGGAAGAAATCATTCAAAAGAAAATCCTATAGCTTTAGAAGAAAATGAACCTTTGAAAAATAATGTAGGCAATGTATTAGATCCTATAATTGCAATTAAGAGAATAATAAAAATTCCTAAAGGTGAAAGCAAATCTATAAAATATATAACAATTACAGGAAACTCTAAGGAGGATGTATTAAATAAGTCAAGAAATTATCAAGATAGTAATATTCTAGAGGAAAGTGTCCTAAGATCTGCTTTAAGTGTAGAAGAAAGTCTTATTAATAAAGGAATAAAACCAACCCAAGGGATTATTTATGAGCGGTTTGCAAGTAGTATATTATTTAATAACTTTAGTTATACAAAAAGAATAAATAACTTAATTAATCTAAGTAGAAGTCAAAGAAATCTCTGGGCCTACGGAATTTCAGGAGATTTACCTATTGTATTGTTAACTATTAACAAGGAAAAGGAAAGTGATATTTTAAGACAACTTATAAATTGCCATGGATATTTAGAAGAAAAGGGATTAAAGTTTGATATTGTAGTCATTAATGAAGAGGAAATAAGCTATGAAAAGCCTCTAGATAATGCAATAAAAAGAATAATATTGAATAGCTCTTTAAATGGACGAGAAAATACTTCAGGTGGCATATTTATAATTAGTAATGAAAAAATGTCTAAAGAAGATTTGAATTTGCTTTACTCTATTGCAGCAATAATCGTAGACGGATCAGAAGGGCCTTTATTAAAACAAATTGAAAAAGCCATGGAAAATGAAGATTATCCATATAACTCAAGAAAGTATATATGGGAAATGGGTGAAGTAAAAGAAGCTAATTTAAGTTATAGTGATAGTAATATCCCTAAAATAGAAATTCCAGAGTTAAGCTTTTTTAATGGATATGGAGGTTTTAATAATGAGGGAGAATATACAATTATACTAAAGGACGGAAAGTCTACACCAGCTCCTTGGATAAATGTTATAGCCAATAATAATAGATTTGGATTTAATATAAGTGAGTCTGGTAGTAGTTATACTTGGTATAAAAATAGTAGAGAATTTAAAATTACTCCTTGGAACAATGATTTCATTGAAGATACCCCTAGTGAAGTTTTATACCTAGAAGAAGGGGATAAACTTTGGTCAATAACTCCTGAACCAATAAGAGATAAAGGGGAGTATGTAATAACTCATGGATTTGGATATTCCAAATTTACTCATTGTAAAAGTGGAATACTGGGGGAAATTACTGTGTTTCCTTCAAAGGAGAGAAGTGCAAAACTTATTAAGGTTAGCTTAAATAACTTAGTAGATAAGGAGAGAAATATAGGAATTACTTATATTGCAAGATTGTGTCTAGGAGATTTAAGAGAAAACAATTATAAGAAGATTTACACTGTAATAGATAAAGAAAACAAATACATATATGGAATCAATCCATATAGTAGTGATTTTTCATCTAGTCATGTTTATTTAAAAATAAGTGGAGGAAAAAGTGAAAGTTTTAGTGGAGATGAAAGAGATTTTATTGTAAGTAAAGAAGATATGGATACTTTATCTGAACTGAACACTATAAGCTTATCAGGAAGGTGTGGTTCAGGATTAGAACCAGTTCTTAGTGAGAAAGTTTACTTAAGATTAAGGGCTAATGAAGAAAAATCACTGGTAATTATATTAGGAGCAGAAGACAGTATTGAAGAAATTCAAAATTCCCTTGAAGAGTTTTCAGATATAACTAGAGTTGAGAAAGAGTTAGAAAAGGTAAAAGGCTATTGGGAAAGGCTTTTAACTAAGATAAAGATAAAAACAGAGGATAAAGCTTTAGATTTCATGATTAATGGTTGGCTTCCTTATGAAACTATCAGTTGTAGATTATTTTCAAGAACAGCATTTTATCAATGTGGAGGAGCTTATGGATTTAGAGATCAATTACAAGACTCCATTCCAATGATTTATATACAGCCTGAAATTGCTAGAAATCAAATTCTTTATAGTGCTACTAGACAATTTGAAGAAGGAGATGTGCAACATTGGTGGCATCCAGTTGTAAATAGTGGAATAAGAACTAGATTTAGTGATGATTTATTATGGTTACCTTATGTTACTTGTATATATGTTAAAACCACTGGAGATTATAAGATTTTAGATGAAGAGATTGGATATTTAAAGGATGAGCCTTTAAGAGAAGGCGAAGATGAAAGGTATAATGTATCATCAAAGTCAGATTTAAAAGAGTCCTTATACAATCACTGTATAAGAGCTATAAATAGAAGCTTAAAGTTTGGTTCCCATAATATTCCTCTCATGGGAAGTGGAGATTGGAATGATGGAATGAGCACTGTAGGAAATAAGGGTAAGGGAGAGAGTATCTGGCTTGGCTGGTTCCTGTATGCTATATTAAAAGACTTTAAGGATCTATGCATATATAAAAGGGATGAGGATAATTATGAAAAATATATTAAGACTATGGATTTTATAAAAGAAAATCTAGAGATTCATGGATGGGATGGAAGCTGGTATAAACGTGCTTACTTTGATGATGGCACACCACTAGGATCTCATGAAAATCAGGAATGTAAAATAGATGCCCTTTCACAATGTTGGTCTGTAATATCAGAAGCAGGAGATAAGGAAAGAGCTAATATAGCTATGAGTTCTTTAGAAAAGTATTTAGTAAAGCCTAAAGAAAAAATTATATTACTATTGAGCCCACCTTTTGATAAATCAGATTTGAAACCAGGATATATAAAAGGATATGTACCTGGAGTAAGGGAAAATGGAGGACAATATACCCATGGAGTTGCGTGGGTAGCTTTAGCTCTTGCAAAACTAGGAAGAGGAGAAGAAGCTTATAACATATATTCCATGTTAAATCCTATAAATCATAGTTTAAACATAGAGGAAGCAAATGTATTTAAGACAGAGCCTTATGTTATGGCTGCAGATATATATTCGGTGGAACCTCATGAAGGAAGAGGCGGATGGAGTTGGTATACTGGAAGCTCAGGTTGGATGTATACTATCGCATTAGAACACATATTGGGCTTTAGATTAATAGAAGGAAAAGGTTTTAAAATTAAACCATGTGTACCTAAAGACTTTAAAGAATACTCTATAGACTATGTATATGGAAATGCTGTATATCATATCAAAGTAATTAGAAGTGGTAATTCTACCATAACTTTAGATGGAAATGTTATAAAAGGAGATATAATACCTGTTACCTCTAATGGAGAACATGAAGTAAAAGTAAATATTTAATAAAAACATAGGAATTGCCATTAAAGCAATTCCTATATTTTTTACTATTTAGTTGGAGTGTTTTTATTTATTGATGCTAAGGGTTGATCTTCAAAACCTAGAAGATCCGATTCCTCGTTATAGGTATAATCAAATTCTGCATTAGAGATGTTGTTTGCCACAATTGGATCTACAACATGATTTGGAAGCAGTACATAGTCTTCAAGAGAATGTGCTTTTACAGGTTTGGTACTAGCATCTAAAAAGTCTCTTTCATTAGGGCCATAAGGTTTTGCACCATTAGACTTACTAGAATTGTTTTTTGAATCCATATAAAATACCTCCTTAAAGTAAGTGGTGATATATTTTAAAATTATATTAAAATACTGAAATGTATTTAATATGTTTAGTTTGCTTCAATACAGTAAATAAATACTAGAAATTTATGGGCTTTTATATAGTTCTAATTTAAATAAAAATAATCATATGGTAAGGTTAAAAATAGATAAACTAAAAAATAGAATAACAATTTCTAATATTGACATAATATAATATTAGAATTATAATGACTTTAATGTAATATTAAACAACTTTATTATTAATTGATCGGTGAGGCGAAGTAAGTAGTATTAAAAACAGATTTTCAGAGAGTGATAGATGGTGAGATTATCGCAATTATGCTTGATATGAATGGGTCGCTGAGATGTTGGGTGAATTTAAAGTAGTCTAGCACGGATGCTCACGTTATAGAGCTAGGATATGTTTGTATCTGAAAGAGGTGAGGTTTTATTATCTCAAAATAGGTGGTACCGCGTGATTTATGCCCTATGGATTTATTCCATAGGGTTTTTATTTACAACTAAATGGAATAATTTTACGAATTGAAAGGAGAAAAAACATGGAAGATAAGAAAAAAGTTATGTTAAGTGGAATTAAGCCTTCTGGCGATTTAACACTAGGAAATTATTTAGGAGCTATAAAAAATTGGGTGAAACTACAAAATGAATATGAATGTTATTTCTTTATCGCAGATTTGCATGCAATTACAGTAAGACAGATACCAGCTGAACTTAGAAAGAGAACTTTAGAAGTACTAGCAATTTATATTGCTGCAGGAATAGATACAGAAAAAAATACTCTATTCGTACAATCTCATGTACCAGCTCATTCTGAAGCTGCATGGCTTTTAACTTGCCATAGCTATATGGGAGAACTAAGTAGAATGACTCAGTATAAGGATAAATCTAAAAATAGTGGAGAAAGTATAGGAGCAGGATTATTTAGTTATCCAGTTATAATGGCTGCTGATGTATTATTATATCAAACAGATGTAGTGCCAGTTGGAATAGATCAAGTACAGCACTTAGAATTAGCTAGAGATATAGCTGACAGATTTAATAAATTATACAGTCCAACCTTTAAAATACCTGAACCATACGTAGGCAAGGCTGGAGCAAAAATAATGGACCTTCAAAATCCAGAAAAGAAGATGTCTAAGTCGGAAGAAAATCCTAATGGATATATCTTAATATTAGATCCACCAGAAGTCATAAGAAAAAAAATATCCAGAGCTGTAACTGATAGTGTAGGAGAAGTTAAATTCTGTGATGAACAACCAGGAGTTAAAAATTTAATGACAATTTTAAGCACTATTGAAGGCATATCTATGGAAGAAATAGAAGAAAGATATAAGGGGCAAGGTTATGCCCAATTTAAATTAGATGTAGCAGAGGCTGTAGCTTCAGAACTTGAACCAGTTCAAAAGAGAGTTAAAGAGCTTTTAGATAACAAAGGGAAGCTAGAAGAAATCTTCAAAGCTGGGGCAGAAAAGGCAAATTATGTAGCTTCTAAGACTTTAAGAAAGATGCAAAAGAAAATAGGATTAGTTCAGTATTAATATTATCAGTATTAATACTATAGGTACTTTATATAAACTATTATTTATCAGTTTATATAGAGTACCTTTTAATTTTTTTGAAATTAATATGTGCTACTACATCAGTTTTTATGGTTAAGATAGTAGGAGCTTGTCTATGTATATCCTTTGTAAAATCTTAAGAAGCATCCTCTTTTTCAAAGGAAGAAAAGATTGGATTATCATATATGGGTAAAATGAAATAAAGGAAAAATGTATAAATTGTAATAATTTCTTAATGAAATTGTAAGGTTTTTAAATTATAATATAACTATAGTATATTTTTTAAATATAGTATACTTATTAAATAATTTAATTTATAATGAATTAATACATTATTATTATAATAATAATTGGGGTGATTAAGTGGATAGAAAAATCTATGTTGTATTGACACAGACAGGAACTTTTTTTTCAAGAGCTATAAAGCTATATACTAGATATAATTATAATCATACATCTATAGCCTTAGATAAAGAATTAAAGCAATTATATAGCTTTGGAAGAAGAAAAATATATTTTCCACTTCATGCTGGTTTTGTTAGAGAACAAATTGATGGAGGAATATTTAAGCTATATAAAAGGACATCCTGTAGAGTTTATGAATTAAGTGTTACAGAAGATGAATATAATGAAGTTAAAGAGATTATAGATCGATTTGAAAGTGAACATGATAGATATAAATATAATTTTTTAGGCATTTTAGCTATAATGTTACACATTCCTTATCAAAGAAGATATCATTTTTTATGCTCACAATTTGTGGCTTACGTACTAAAAGAAGGCAAAATCATAAACTTTGATAAAGATGTTTCTTTAGTGAAACCAGAGGATTTCGATGGAATAGAAAAGGGACAAGTAGTTTATAGTGGCTTATTAAGTCAATATGCATACTAAAATTATAATTATATATTTGTGGAATTATATTTTATTATTTTAATATTTATTACAATGGCAGTAAGATACAAATATCTTACTGCTTTATTTTGGTATAATTGAATTGAAAATGATAAATTTAGTATGATATTTAAACTAAAATTTTAGTGTTAATTTTAAATGTGATATACATAAAAACATTAATAATATTTGTGTTTATATTAATTAATATGGTATTATATAAAATGTGCTAAAAAGAGATACTATATAAATTGAAGATAATTTTAAATTTAAATAAAGGAGTTAAGGTAATGAGTGATTATATAAAGGAGATAGAGAAGAGAAGAACCTTTGCTATAATTTCCCACCCAGATGCAGGTAAAACTACACTTACTGAAAAATTACTTTTATATGGGGGAGCAATAAGACTAGCAGGATCTGTTAAAGCAAGAAAGACATCTAAGCATGCTGTTTCTGACTGGATGGAAATTGAGAAGAAGAGAGGAATTTCTGTTACATCTTCAGTAATGCAGTTTGGATATGAGGGATATTGTATAAACATATTAGATACTCCAGGACACCAGGACTTTAGTGAAGATACATATAGAACACTTATGGCTGCAGATAGTGCAGTAATGGTTATTGATGGAGCAAAAGGGGTAGAGGATCAAACTAGAAAGCTATTTCATGTTTGTAGTATGAGAGATATTCCAATATTTACTTTTGTAAATAAGATGGATAGAGAAACAAGAGACCCTTTTGAACTTATGGAAGAGATAGAAAATGAATTGGGTATAAAATCATATCCAATAAACTGGCCTATAGGTACAGGTATGCACTTTAAAGGTGTTTATGATAGAAATAATAAACAAATTCATATTTTTAAAGCTGGAGATCATGGACAGTTAGAAGTAAGTGAGACTGTTATAGATTTAGAGGATGAATCAGCAGCTAGAGAGGCTATAACCGATAGTCTATATGAAAAATTACTTGAGGACATAGAATTATTAGATATAGCTGGAGATGCCTTTGATGAAGAAAAGGTGAGAGTTGGAGAACTTACCCCTGTATTTTTCGGTAGTGCTTTAACTAATTTTGGTGTAGAACCATTTTTAGAGAACTTCTTAAAGTTAACTACAGCCCCATTAGGAAGAAATTCTGATATAGGAAAGATAGAGGCAACAGATGATAACTTTTCTGCTTTTGTATTTAAAATTCAAGCTAATATGAATAAGGCTCATAGAGATAGAATTGCTTTTATGAGAATATGTTCAGGTCAATTTGAAAAAGGTATGGAAGTTTATCATGTTCAAGGTGGAAATAAAATAAAGCTAGCACAACCTCAACAATTTTTAGCTCAAGATAGAGAAATTGTTGATAATGCTTATGCTGGAGATATTATAGGAGTATTTGACCCAGGTATATTTAGTATAGGTGATACCCTTTGTTCACCAAGCAAGAAGTTTAAGTTTGAAGGAATTCCAACCTTCGCACCAGAACACTTTGCAAGGGTTAGAACTGTAGATACTATGAAGAGAAAACAGTTTATAAAGGGTGTAACACAGATAGCTCAAGAGGGAGCAATTCAAGTATTTAAAGAACTTCACATAGGAACAGAACAAATTATAGTAGGAGTTGTAGGAGTTCTTCAATTTGAAGTTTTAGAATTTAGATTAAAAAATGAATATAATGTAGATATAAAAATGGATATGCTTCCATATAGAAATATTAGATGGATTGAAGCTTTAGAAGGTAAAGTTGATGATTTAAGTTTAACAAGTGATTCTAAAGTTGTTAAGGATATTAAAGATAGAGACTTACTTATATTCCAAAATGATTGGGGTATTAGTTGGGCACTAGATCACAATAAGGGCTTAGTTTTATCTAATATTAGTAAAGGTGAATAATAGAAAAATTCCTCAAGTTTCTTTGAGGAATTTTTTATTTAACTATTAAATTTATTTTTTACAGTTAGGTATTCTTCTATGTAGTCCATGGCAATAGTTAGAAGGGCTACTGCAATTATTAAATTAATTAAATTTCCTCCCATAACAAAAAATAAACCAATTAAAACTACCAATAGTAAAAAGCTACCAAACCAACGAAGATACATCATATATGTCAATCCTTTCTACATCCAAGCAAAGTAATAAGTTAGATCCTTTGACTATTTTCTCAAAAATATATAGGATTATAAGGTCTGAAAGTCAAAGGTAAAATTATTTTGTGTAAAATATTTAATATTATTCTTTTATATTAAAAAATAAGGTTGAAATTCTTTAGATTTAATGTATAATTTAATTGTATGGATACTAAATTTGTTGTATGGGTACAATGTTGCATAATCATAAAGGGGGACTTTAAATGAAAGAAAAGGCATCAATAAAAGCATCGAGAAATAGTTTTAGAATTATTGAAATAGTTCAAATAGGACTTATGGCAGCATTAACATATATCGCAACTGCAGTTATAGCTATACCAGTGGGAGACAATGCAGTTTTACATATAGGGGATGCAGTACTATTTTTATGTGCCATCTTACTAGGAAAAAAAAGAGGAGCTGTGGCTGCCGCTATAGGTATGACATTTTTTGATTTGTTTTCTCCATACTATATATGGGCGCCATTTACATTTATTATAAAAGGAGTTATGGCATATATAGCAGGAGCTATAGCCTATAGAGGTGATTATCAAGGAGATAAATTTTGGAATAACTTATTTGCATTCATTGTAGCAGGAATAGTTATGATTTTGGGATATTTTCTTGCTGGAGGTTGCTTAAATCACTTTGTATATGGAATACCAACTATTGGACAAGGATTTATAGTGGCTTTAAAGGATATACCAGCTAATATCCTTCAAGTAGCAGGGGGAATTGCTATAGCATTGCCACTTTCCATACCGTTAAAAAAATATTTAGCTAAATATTTATAATAGATAGAGCATCACTAAAGGTGGTGCTTTATTTTTTTATATTTTGGGGCAAACTAAATTAAAATAAAAAATTAACCTATTGACAATATATAAATGGAGTACTATTATGTAGATATACCCCCTGGAGGGGGGAGGGGAGGTAAAAGATGAGTGAAGAAAGAAAAAAAGCTTTGCAATTGTTAAAAACAGCAAGGGGTCAGATAGATGGGATTATCAAAATGATAGAAGATGGTAGGTATTGTATCGATATTTCTAATCAAATCTTAGCATCACAAGCTTTATTAAAGAAATCAAACTTAGAAATTTTAAAAGGACACTTAAATCATTGTGTTAAGGATGCAGCAATAAATAATAATATGGATGAAAAGATTGTGGAAATAAATAATATATTAGAAAAGATAATTACAAAATAAAGAAGGTGAAAACATGGATAATAAATCATTTAAAATAGAAGGAATGACTTGTTCTGCTTGTGCCAATAGAGTAGAGAGAGCAATTAGTAAGTTAGAGGGGGTTGAAAAAGCAAATGTAAATTTTGCTACAGAAACCTTAACTGTAGATTTTAATAAGGAAAATTTAAATTCTCAAAAGATTGAGGAAGCTGTAGTTAAAGCTGGATATGGCGTAAAGAAAAATGTAAAAACCTACAATTTTAAAATAGAAGGAATGACTTGTTCTGCCTGTGCTAATAGAGTAGAAAGAGTAACTAGAAAACTAGATGGAGTAGAAAATGCTACAGTAAATTTTGCCACAGAGAAGCTTACTATTAAAGTGAATGAAGATGAGATATCCTATGGTGATATAAAAGCTGCGGTAGATAAAGCAGGCTATAAGTTAATTAAAGAGGAAGTAAAAGATAAGGAAAACCAAGGAGAGGAAAAAAGTGAAGCTAGCAAATTACTTACAAGGTTCATATCTTCCCTAATTTTTACAGTTCCATTACTAATTATAACAATGGGTCACATGGTGGGGATGCATCTTCCATCTATAATAGATCCTATGACAAATCCGTTAAACTTTGCATTAATTCAGTTGATACTAACTTTACCAGTAATGATAGCTGGATATAAGTTTTATAAGGTAGGACTTAAAAATTTAGTTAAACTAAGTCCTAACATGGACTCACTAATATCCATAGGAACTTTGGCTGCTTTTATATATGGTATATTTGCTATATATAAAATAATGCAAGGAGATCATGAGTATGCAATGCATCTATATTTTGAATCTGCTGCAGTAATACTAACCTTAATAACCTTAGGTAAATATTTAGAAGCAGTATCAAAAGGTAAAACTTCTCAAGCTATAAAGGCTTTAATGGGGTTAGCTCCTAAAACAGCAACTATAATTAGAGATAACAAAGAAATTGTAGTACCTGTAGAAGAGGTTATAGTTGGTGATATAGTACTAGTTAAACCAGGTGAAAAGTTGCCAGTAGATGGAGAAGTTATAGAAGGAAATACATCTATAGATGAATCAATGCTTACAGGAGAGAGCATACCCGTTGAAAAATCTATGGGAAGTAGTGTAATAGGGGCTAGTATTAATAAAACAGGATTTATTAAGTATAAGGCCACTAGAGTTGGTAGAGATACTGCTCTTGCACAAATAGTTAAGCTAGTAGAAGATGCTCAAGGTTCAAAAGCACCTATTGCTAAACTAGCAGATGTTATATCAGCCTACTTTGTACCTGTAGTTATAGGTCTTGCAATAATTGCTTCAGTGGGTTGGTTGATTGCTGGTGAAACACCTATTTTTTCTCTTACCATATTTATTGCAGTATTGGTTATTGCCTGCCCATGTGCTTTAGGTCTTGCTACGCCAACTGCCATCATGGTGGGAACAGGAAAGGGTGCTGAAAATGGTGTTTTAATTAAAGGTGGAGAACCATTAGAGACTACTTATAAATTAAAAACCATAGTATTTGATAAAACAGGAACTATAACAGAGGGAAAACCTAAGGTTACAGATATTATAACTAATGGTGAATCAGAGGAAGAAATTCTTATTTTAGCAGCTAGTGCAGAGAAGGGATCAGAGCATCCACTTGGTGAAGCTATTGTTAAAGATGCAGAGGAAAAAGGGTTGAGCCTAAAAGTGATCGATAAATTTAATGCTATTCCAGGACATGGTATAGAAGTAGAAATAGATAAAAAATCTATTCTTCTAGGAAATAAAAAACTTATGATGGAAAAAAACATTAATATTTCAAGTTTAGATGAAACTTCTGATAGATTAGCTTCAGAGGGAAAAACACCAATGTATATAGCTATAGATGGAAATGCTGCTGGAATTATAGCTGTAGCAGATACTGTTAAAGCAAGTAGTAAAAATGCTATAGAAAGTCTGCACAAAATGGGCATAAAAGTAGCTATGATAACTGGAGATAATAAGAGAACGGCGGATGCAATTGCGAAACAAGTTGGTATAGATATAGTATTATCAGAGGTTTTACCAGAGGATAAAGCAAATGAAGTGAAAAAGCTTCAAGTTGATGGAAATAGAGTAGGCATGGTTGGTGATGGTATTAATGATGCTCCAGCCCTTGCCCAGGCTGATATAGGAATAGCAATAGGATCAGGAACAGATGTAGCCATTGAATCAGCAGATATAGTTCTTATGAGAAGTGACTTAATGGATGTGATATCAGCCATAAAACTAAGCAAAGCAACTATTAAAAATATAAAGGAAAATTTATTCTGGGCCTTTGGTTATAACGTATTAGGAATACCGGTGGCTATGGGAGTATTACACATTTTTGGTGGCCCATTATTAAATCCTATGATAGCTGCAGGAGCTATGAGTCTAAGTTCAGTATCAGTATTATTAAATGCATTGAGACTTAGAAGATTTAAAGCTTAACATTCCTATTTATATAGAAAACTATATAAATAGGAAACTATATAAATATTAAGCTATATAAATAGGAAACTATATAAATAGTTAACTATTTGTTCTGTTTATCAGGGTTTAAAGGCATTTGATAATTCTAATGATAATATTAAATTATCATACTAATATATATTTTAGGAGGAGAAAGTGATGAAAAAGAAAATATTAATTGAAGGAATGAGCTGCAAAAACTGTGTAGCCCACGTAAAAAATGCTCTAGAGGAGTTAGCTGGAGTTTCAGAAGTAGAAGTTAATTTAGAGGGGAAGTATGCTTTAGTAGAAGCTACTGAAAGTAATGATGTTTTAAAAGCTACTATAGAAGAAGAAGGATATGATGTAGTAGGAATAGAATAGAATTACTATAAAATATATAACAGAAAAATAATAAATGTCTTAAAGTTTACTGGATTTTTATGGAAGTAAACTTTAAGGCATTTTTATTACTTATGGTTTTAAGAAGGTATATTTAAGAATAATTTATTATGTATATAAAATAATAATAATGTACTAATTATTCACATATAATTAAAATAACAGAAATATATAAGTTAATAGGAACTATTGATTAAATATTCTGAATATTATATAATATAACTATTAAAGTTAATGTATTTTATTAAAAAGTTTGGGGGCGTTTAAAATGATTCAAGTATTTTGTAAAGAAAAAGGCTCTGGGAAAACAAAAGCATTAATGAATTTAGCTAATTCAAAGGTAAGTAACTCAAAAGGAAATCTAGTGTATATCGATGATGACACAAGAGGACTCCTACGTATTCATAAGAACATAAGGTTTATATGTTCTAAAGACTTTAATATTCATAATTACAAAGATTTTTACGGTTTTATATGTGGCATAATATCTAAAGACTATGATGTGGAAAGTATATTTATAGACGGTATTTTGAGTGACATATGTAATGATGCAGATGATTTTAGTTCAATACTAAATAAATTAGAATATTTATCAGAAAAATTTAAAGTTGACTTTTATGCCAACGTTAGTTGTGAAGAAAATAATATACCAGATACTATTAAAAAATATGTTGTTTAGAGAAAATTAGTATTTACTCTTGAAAAATGATAATAATAATAGTAATATGTATTTAAAATAGAATATAGTAAGAGACGATGAAGAAAAGAAGTAATTAAATGAATTTTAAAGAGAGCTGATGGGTGGTGTAAATCAGTAAAGGATTTTAATGAAATACATTTTAGAGTCTTAGGTCGAAGTAGTAGTAGGCTGTTACGGTTTCCTAACGTTATTAAGGAAGAGAATGATTTAAATTCTTTTAAAGACTTTAAATTATAAATTTGGGTGGTACCACGGAAATTTTCGTCCCTAGTATTTTTATACTAGGGACTTTTTTAGTTTCTTAATTATATTTGTTAAAATTGAAATCATAGCCGAAGATTAAAGTAAAAAAACTATAAGATGTTGGAGGAAGTTATGGAAAATTACAATGTATATGACGTTTTAAAGGAACGTGGATTTTTAAAACAATTAACACATGAAGAAGAAATGAAAGAAATATTTGCAAAGGAAAAGGTAACTTTTTATATAGGATTTGATCCCACAGCAGATAGTCTTCATATAGGACATTTTATTGCTATGATGTTTATGTCTCATATGCAAAAGGCAGGGCATAGACCCATAGCTTTAGTTGGTGGTGGTACTGCAATGATAGGTGATCCATCAGGTAGAACAGATATGAGAAAAATGCTAACTAAAGAGGAAATTGATCACAATATATCTTGTATAAAAGGTCAACTTTCAAGGCTAATAGACTTTAGTGATGATAAAGCAATCCTAGAAAATAATGCAGACTGGCTTTTAGATTTAAATTATGTGGATTTTATAAGAGATATAGGTTCACACTTCTCAGTTAATAGAATGCTTACTGCTGAGTGCTTTAAACAAAGATTAGAAAAAGGATTATCATTCCTAGAGTTTAACTACATGTTAATGCAAGGATATGACTTCTACGTATTGAATAAAAAATATGATTGCACAATGGAATTAGGTGGAGATGATCAGTGGTCAAATATCTTAGCTGGAATGGAACTTATCAGAAGAAAAGAAGGTAAATCAGCTTATGGTATGACATGTTCACTACTTACAAATAGTGAAGGAAATAAGATGGGTAAAACAGCCAATGGAGCAGTATGGCTTGATCCTAATAAAACATCACCATTTGAATTCTACCAATACTGGAGAAACATTGATGATGCAGACGTAGAGAAGTGTCTATGCCTACTAACATTTGTTCCAATGGATGAAGTAAGAAGACTTTCAGCTTTAGAAGGAGCAGAAATTAACGAAGCTAAAAAGGTTCTTGCTTATGAGGTTACAAAACTTATCCATGGAGAAGAAGAAGCAGAAGGAGCTAAAAAGGCTGCAGAAGCTCTATTTAGTGGTGGAGTAGACATGAGCAATGTACCTACAGTAGAAATTGCTGAAGATATGAAAGCTGCTTTAATTCTTGATATAATAGCACAAACAGGTATTGTTCCATCTAAGAAAGAAGGAAGAAGACTTATAGAGCAAGGTGGACTTACTATAAATGATATAAAAATAGAAGATGTTAATGAAACATTTAATGAAAGCTACCTAGAAAAGGATGGATATGCCTTAATAAAAAGAGGAAAGAAAAAATTCTATAAATTAGTGATAGCTTAGTAAAAAAATTTATGAGTATGCCTAATGGTATACTCATTGTTTTTGTAATATACTTCACTAAACTGAAAATGATACGATTAGTTTAATAGGGGGTGAAGTCTATGTCAAATGTATGGAAAATTAATATGGTACAAAACTATACAACAAGAGATGATTTTAACAAGCTCACCTTTAAAAAAGGAGATTCATTTTCTGCTAGAATTTTAAGGTTAGAGGGAAGTACAACTGATGTTATAATAAAGTTACTTGATGGAAGAGTATTTCCGGCAAGGGTAGATGGAGAAATACTTCAGGAAAATTTAGATGATTATATGTTTAAATTTCAACTAGATGGATTTGAAGGAGGAAAATTTCTTCTTAGAATATTAGAATCAAATGTTATAGATAGCCTTGGAAACAATGGTGACTCAGCTATTAAAGATCCATTAATGGAAGAACTCCTTAAGAATTTAGATTTTCCAGTAGGCAAAGAGGATGTGCCTATATTAAAATCTATGCTTAAGAACAATATTCCAATTACAGAAGAAAATCTTTTAGAAATTAAGGGACTTAAGGAATTTATAGATCAAAGCAATAATTCTCCTAAGGAGTTAAATAAATTCATTGATAAATTTATAGAAGCTAAAGGAATACAAAATAATAGTTCTGAAGCTAAACAAATAAAAGAAACTTTAGGTAGAGTTTTAAATGAAATTAAGAACTTAAAGATAGATGATGTATTTGTTATGAAAGCTCTGGATATAAAGCTAAATGAACATAATATCAAAGCTTTTTCAAAGGTTATCTCTAATGAATACAGTATTTTACCAGAGATAAAGGAAACTACCAATGTTATTAAAGAGCAGATTATTGGCAATATTAATAAAGATACACAGGGAGAAGGTATTGTTAATAGGAATTCAACTATTAGTGAAGGCGATAAATTAATCTATTCTAAAAAAGATAGTTCTCAACCTATGGTATCAATAAAGGAAAGCTTAGAAAATAAAGAAGCTATATTATCTTCAGAAAAGATGGTAAACAAAGAAGGAAAGCATTCTAATGATATTATAAATGAAAGAACAATAGGAATAGTCAATGATGAAGATGATCTTCTGGGGAAAATGGCATCTCACGGTAATGACGAAGTAGATAGCACTAATAAACTCTTTAAGCAGCTTAAATCAGATATCATGGTAGCTAGAAGTATAACAAGCAATATGGTAAAGGATGAATTAAGAGAAAAAATATCCTTTATAAAAAATGATTTAATGGAATTAATTAAGTTATCCCAGAAAGAAACTAGTACTTTTAATAATGTTATTCAAAACTTAGAAACCAAGTTTCAAGAGTTTAAAATGTTTAATACAATAAATAATAATTATTATTTTCTTAATGTTCCACTGGATATGAAAGATAAGGAATATGATTGTAAGCTGATTATTAAGGATGAAAGAAGTAAAGGAAAAAAGTTAGATACTGAAAATATTAAAATAGCCGCTAGTGTAGCCACTGTAAATATGGAAAAGGTAGATGCTTATTTAACCGTTAATAAAAATTCGGCCACTATTGAAATAGAGAGTGAAGCCACATATGTAAAGATATTAGAAAGATTTAAGGGAAAGTTAATTAATGACTTAATTGATAGTAAGTATATGTTCAATATTTTTATAAAAGAGAAAAAACATGATTTTTCTTTTTCAAATTGCAGAAGTTTCTTTGAAGATGATGATTTCACTACAATTAATACTAGAGTTTAGCTAGGAGTGTGCTTATATGGAAGATAGAAAGAGAAAAAAAGCAGCAGCTTTAAAATATGAATATGGGCAGAATGCTCCAAAGGTTACAGCAGCAGGTATGGGTAATGTAGCTGATAAAATCCTTGAAGAAGCAGAAAAAAGTGATGTACCTATTGTATATAATGATGAACTTGCAGATATGCTTACTAAAGTTGATATAGATAGTGAAATTCCTTATGAGCTTTATGATGTAGTGGCAAAGGTTATAGCCTATGTTATGGAGATAGATAATAAGTACAAATAAATTTAAATAAAAAGATTATGAAATAGATAGTAGGTGGTTAAGTGGCATTATATGCAATTTCAGATCTTCATCTAGCCTCAACAGGAGAAAAGCCTATGGATATATTTGGGGAAAAATGGAGCAATCATGATGAAAAAATAAAAAAAAATTGGATTAGAATTGTGAAAGATGAAGATACAGTATTAGTAGCAGGGGATATTTCATGGTCTATGAATATGGAAAATGGCAAGGCTGATTTAGAATTTATAAATAATCTTCCGGGGAGAAAAATATTTGTTAGGGGAAACCATGACTATTGGTGGACTGGAATTACTAAGCTTAATTCTATGTTTAATAGGATGGAGTTTATCCAAAATAATTTTTTCGCATATGAGGATTATGCTATATGTGGAAGTCGGGGATGGATTTTAAAGAATAATCCCAAATTTAATTCTCACGATAAAAAAATCTATGATAGAGAACTTATAAGATTAAGATTTTCCATAGATGCAGCCATAAAAAGTGGTTTTAAAAAAATAATATGTATGATTCATTATCCACCTATATTTCCTAATATGCAGGAAAATGAATTTTTAGAAATGTTTAAGGAATATAAAGTGGATAAGGTAATCTATGGACATCTTCATGGTGGAGGACTTTTAAATGTTTTTGAAGGAAAAAAAGATGGAGTTGAGTATATTTTAACATCCTGTGATTATATAGATTTTACTCCTATTAAGATTTTAGATTAATAAAAAATTCAATAAAAGTCATATAAAATACCATAAAAAATACCATTATATGATATAATTAAATACGGATTAATAGAATTGGTTAGTAAAGGAATGACATATATGGCAGTTATTGAGTGGAAGAGTTTTTTAATTCCATACGACCAAGCAGTAGAGGAATTAAAAGTAAAGTTTAGAAGTATAAGAAGAGAATTAAGAAAGAAAAATGAATACTCACCTATTGAATTTGTAACGGGTAGGGTTAAAGAGGTTTCCAGTATACTAGAGAAAGCTAATAAATTTGATATACCTTTAGATAGAATCCAGTATGAAATGGAAGATATTGCTGGACTGAGAATCATGTGCCAATTTGTAGATGATATAGATAAAGTAGTAAATATAATACGTGAAAGAAAAGACATGCATATAATTTATGAAAAAGATTATGTTACTAATGTAAAATCTAGTGGTTATAGAAGTTACCATATGATTATAAAGTATCCAGTAAATATGGCATCTGGAATGTGTGAAGTGCTTGCTGAATTTCAAATAAGAACTTTGGCAATGAACTTCTGGGCTACAGTGGAACATTCTTTAAATTATAAATATAAGCATGCTATACCAATAGACATTAAAGGAAAGCTTAAAAGTGCAGCAGATGCAGCCTTTAACTTAGATACAGAAATGTTAGCAATAAAAGATGAAATAAAGGATGCTCAAAAGCTATTTGAGGTAAAATCTTCTTTAGTAAGTAATATAGTGGAAAATATATTAACTATATCTTCCCTAGGGAAAACTGGAGAAGCATCAAGGTTTACAGAAGAGCTTAATAAGTTATTAGAAGTAGGAGACGTATTTGAACTTACAAGCCTATTAGAAGAAACTAAAAAGGTTCTTGAAAGGTACAAATAATTCATTGGTACAAAAGTTTTATATTCCTCATATGATGATATAAGCAATATTTCATGAGGTATAAAATGAGTGAACAATTAATTAAATTTCAATCAACTACTTATGGAGATAAGTATGTAGATGCTAAAGTTGAAACTGGTGATGATAACAGAGGTGTTATCTATGGTAGAGTAATTGATAAAAATAATAAACCAATTAGTGATGCAGTAGTAAAGTTAATCATACTTGAAGATCCAAATAACCCATTAAGTATACTACCTATAACACATACTTTTACAGATGAATATGGTCAATTTTTATTTGGTCCATTACCACCAAATAAGACCTATCTAATAAAAATATGGCATGATGATATTTATGTTAGGCCCATTACCATAAAAGATAAAGAAGCAAGACATAGTTGCATAACCATAAGAGAAGGTAAAAATTCTGATAATAGTGAAAGAAAATTACCAATAAATCATAGTGAAAAATAAAACAGAGGAGATTTTCCTCTGTTTTTAACTTTATGTCCTAACTTATTCATAGAATACTCTTTTTGCTAAAACTTTTTAATGTTCTTTGTAAGAATATTAAAAAACAAAATAGATTTTATAGCATAAGTGAGAATTAATGGATTTATGTTATATATAAATTAATTATATACATATATATAATATTTTACAATTAGTTAAAATATATGTAAAATATATTGTGAGAGATGAAATAAGGGAGGAAGCATATGAATAGAATATTACGAAACAGAAGTATTATGATTTTATGGATTTCAAGAGCTTTATCTAGATTTGGTGATGCTATTGAAAGCTTAGCACTTATGTATTTAGTATATGAGTTAACAGGGTCTGGACTTGCTATGGGAACGGTTATGTTATTTAGTGGAATTCCTAATATAGTTATAGGACCAATTGCAGGAGTAATTGTAGATAGATACAATAAAAAAGCAATAATGTTTATATGTGAATTAGTGAGGGCGGTAGCCTTAATATTGATTCCGGTATTTATGTATTTTAATATAATAAGTTTATGGCATATTTATATTTTAGCAAGTGTAGCATCAATAGCTGAGAGTTTTTATGAGCCATGCTATGGAGTAGCAAGTATTCAAGTAACACCTAAAGAGGATTTACCACTTTTAAATAGTTTAACTACCACCACTAATTCTATAATGAGGTCTATAGGTTATGTAGTAGCAGGGGTTATTATGGTAGCCTTAAATAAAGAAATATTATTTGTTATAGATGCAATAACATTTTTCATATCAGCTATTGCAGCACTAATTATATCCCTCCCTAAGGTTGAAAATAAAAATATTACCAATCCAAAAGAAATATTATTTGATTTAAGGGATGCAGGAAAGTATATAGCATCTAACAAAAATATAACTATAATGCTTATAGTTATATTTATAATAAATTGTGGCGTAATCCCTCTAACATCATTTTTACCTATTTTTAGTGATGTTCATTTAAGTCTTGGAGAAGCTTGGTCTGGTTATTTTATGACAACATTCTCCATTGGAACTGTATTGGGGGCAGTAATATATCCTATGTTAGCGAAGAAAAATTTAAAGTTGAGAAGTGCATACTTATATGGTTTTACTATAATGGGAATTTGGGTATTATTAGTATGTCTATTTAATCATAGGTATATAGCATTAACTATGTTTTTATTAGTGGGCATTATTGGTTCTATAATAATGATGTGGGCATCTACAGATATCCAAAAGACTTGTGATGTTAGCTACTATGGTAGGGTAGGAGCACTTTTATCAACAGTTATATTAGCATCTTCACCTATAATGTCATCAATTTGTGGATGGGCTATAGATTCCATTTCAATAGTAAATGTATTTATAATAACAGGAGTAGTATTCCTTCTTTGTGGTTTAGTAATATACAAACTTTTTTCAAATAGTGATAAGAGTAATAGCTATGAACAAAATATTAATAACGTAGGTTAAGGTTAAAAACTTTATACTTAATTTTATTAAAAATAAGGAATAGATTAGCAGGAAGCAATCTATTCCTTATTTCTGTTATTTTCTTTAATGAATTTTAAAACCTGCATTTTAGTTATTTAAACTTATACTTTTGAATGTATATGAGACGAAGTACATTTAAATTATGGGTATATTAATTACTTGTTAATATAAGAAAAATAATGTGGAGAAGTTACATTTGGGTGTGGGTGATTATATTTTTCATTATCATATAACTTTTTATAATTAATAGATTCTAATTCATAATTAACATTTTCAGTGATACTAAACATATCTTTATATGCAAAATACAAATCTAAGTACTTTTTGTTTTGAATTAAATATTTTAAGCATTTGTTGTAATGTCTTAAGGATACCTTATATTTTCCAATTATAAAGTTAGCTCTTGCAAGGATAAAATCATAATCCATTTTTGCTTTATACCTTAGTGATGTATAGTTTATATATCTACTTTTATTAATAATTTTTTCTATATTATTAACGTTGTAAACTAAGGCCAATTCTAATACTCTATAAATGTTTATAAGTCTTACATCATCATAAGTTTTATATAAAAATTCTAGAAGTTCATGACATTTATTAGGCTGGTTATTATATAAATAAGAATTAAACAAGTTTAGATAACATTCACCTGCTTCAAGATTATTACCAATATATTCATAAAAGAATATAGATTTCTTTATATATTCTATAGCTTTAACATAGTTTTTCATTGAAAAATAAGCAATACTAAGGTTAAGATGAAAAGAGCACAACATAGTAGGAGAATTAATCTTAATATTGTTTTTTAAAAAGTATTCAATGAAGTTTATACCTTTTTCATATTCCTCATTAAACAAGTAATAAGCACTTATATTATTATTTACTATAAAATAGATCTCACACTTGCAGTGATTATATAAGTTTAAATAATTTAAAGTTTTTTTTAAGTATTTTAAGTTCATATCATCACTAAAGGATTTAATTTCAATTTTTCTTAGTGAATTAAGGGCTATACATAAATTCTCAACATATATGTATTTATCAGCCTCAGAAAACCTATTAAACAAGATTTCACATTTGCTTAAATACTTCTTTGCATCTTTCTTTAATTCAGTTTTATAATAACTCATTCCTAAATAGTAACATGAACTAAAGTCCGATAGTCTGAGTTCATTAGCTTTATCGATTATATCAAAATATTTTTCGTTGTCATATAATTCTTTGAGATACAACTTATTATTATTGAAATTAAATTTTAATAAAGAAATGTCATCATCACTTATTAAATCAGAGATGCTTATTTTTAACTTATCTGAAATATGTTCTAACTGTGGTAAAGATGGATTTAAATTGCCATTTTCAATTTTGCTTAATGATGTACGATTTAAAATATCGCAACTTAAATCAACCTGGGTAAGATTAGCAGCTTTTCTTAAGATTTTTATTTTATGTCCTAACTTATTCATAAGAGTACTCCTTTTGCTAAAATTAAAAATGTTCTTTGTGAGAACATTAAAAAAAACAAATTAGATTTTATAGTATAAGTGAGAATAAATATATATTTATTATATAGCTTTATATAGGAAAATTAAACATATAACTACATGATTTTACAATTAATTAAAACATATGTAAAATTAATAATATAAGGTGAGGAAATTATAAATAGAATTAAATTAACATGATTTAATTAAATACAGTATTAAGCATATAATTGCGAAGTAGAATAGGGGTGGAATATTACATGAAAAGCTTTTGGTCAATTATTCCTAGGTATATTATAAAAAATAAGAAACGAATTGTATTTATAGCATTGGGAATAATGCTTTCTATGGCTCTTATAGTTTCTTTAAGCACTATATCTGAAGCGTTAAAAGAATCATTATATCAAAAAATGGTAGATGATTCTGGAGGTATATATGATATGGATTTATATACAAGAGGATTCTTTAATTTTGATGAATTAAGTAAGGATAATATGATAGAAGATATGACGGTAGTTATACCAGTTGGAAGATATGACATACCTAATACTGAAAATACATTAGAAATAGCATCTTATGATGACAATGCTACTGAAATTTTAAACTTTAAACTTATTGAAGGTAAATATCCAGAGAAGGATAATGAAATAGCCATAGAAAAATGGATGTTGGATTTATTCCCAGAGAAATATAATATAGGTGATAAGATAAAGATTCCATATAAAATTACCTATAGAGGTAGAAATACAGAGTTTTTTTATAAAGATGATGAAGCTGAGTTTATTATAACTGGATTATTTAAAAATACGTATAGAAATTATTATGCACCTGGAGAAGGGAAGGCATATATAACACCCACTTACGCAGAAGAATTATTAAATAGGAATAAAGTAACAACTCAAGAGGCTGAGAGTAGAGCATATATCACTGTAAATCCAAGGTTTTCTCCTAAAACAGCAGTAGAGAAATTTGTAGAATCAGATTATAGTCAAGGTGATTTTTCTTTAAATTATGCAAAATTAGATTTAAAAGACCAGTATAAAAAGTATGATTCCATCATGTATTTTATATTTATAGTATTAATGATAATCTCTAGTATCATTATTTATAACATATTTAATGTAAGTGTATCAGAAAGAACTAAAGAAATAGGTATGCTTAGAGCTATTGGATGTCCTCCTTGGAAAATAAAAATGATGATATTGGGTGAAGGATTTCTTATGGCTATTGTATTTATACCTTTAGGTATCTTACTTGGGAATTGGGTAACACGATTAATTATAAAAATATCAACAGGAATAGATAATTTAGGATCTGTTTTTAGTATGGATATTAAAATATTGCTTATAGCAATATTTATAGGAGTAATAACCATATTAATAGGGTCATATTTTCCAGCTAAAAAAGCTTCCATAATATCTCCAGTAAGAGCAATTTCAGGAAGTAATAACTTAAATTTAGATGGAAATAAAATAAGAGCATCATTAGAGGGTAAGAAGAACATTTCACGGAGAGTTAGTTTTGAAGGGCGTATGGCGTATACTAATTTGTTAAGAAATAAGAAAAGATTTTTAACTACTTCACTATCATTGATAATAACTATAACTATGTTTATGGTTATAAATTATATTATAGGTTCAACAAATCCAGTAGCAGTTTTCAAAGATAGTTTTGGAGCTGATTTCAAACTTAATTCTAAAATGGGGATATTGGATGAAAAAGTAAGTTCTATACCAGGAGTAAAGATTGTTTCAAAAACAAAACAGAAATCTACAACTATAGAATTTCCTAAAGAAATGTTTACGGAAGATGGAATAAAGCATTTAGAAACGGAAGCTAAAATGGGTGGATTTTTAAATCAATTACTAGAACAAAACAGGTATGAATTGGGCATTGAAAGTTATGGATACTCTGACAAAGATTTGGAAAAACTAAAGGAATATATCATTGAAGGAGACATTGATATAGAAAAAATGAAAAAAGAGAAGGTTTTGATTCTTGCTCAACATTTAAATGGAAATAATTATACGGATATTAAGGTTGGAGATATACTTGGATTACAATGTGCTAAGTTTGATGTTTCAGGAACTTTTTTAGGAATTGGTATGCCTGATTTTCAGGTAGGGGCCATTATTAGTGAAGAAGCACTCAAAAGTATTGACAAAGAGGCATCAGCCATGGTTATTGTAAGTGAAAAAGCTATGGAAGACTATATGAATGTATATGGATATCAACATTTTGATTTAGTTCTTGATAAAGGAGCTGATTATGAAAAAACAGAAGCTTTAATAAAAGAGAAGTTAAATGATGAAAGGGATCTGGAAATATTATCTTTTAGAGAAGAATTAGAAAAGGTGAAAAGAAATAATATTCAAATAGTATTTGCTATGTATAGTGTAGTTATAGTTGTAGCTATAGTAAGTATAATAAATCTTATTAATATCATGAATATGAGTGCTATTATGAGAAAAAAAGAATTTGGTTTTATGAGAGCAATGGGATTAAGTGAAAAACAAGTAAAAAAGATTATAAGGAGAGAAGGAGCTATATATGGAGTTGTTTCTGGAGGAATTGCAGTAGTATTAGGAAGTTTAATTTCTATAATAATTGCGTCAAAGTCAAAAGTAATTTTTGGACAAGAAATAACTTGGAGCTTTCCAGTACTTAATGTTATAAGTACATTAGCAGTAACTATAATAATTACTATAGTGGCAGCGGTATTGCCATCTAAGATTTTATTTAATTCCAGTATCGTAGAAAGTATTAGAGATATAGAATAAATTGGAGAAAGTTAATTATTATATAGTGAGAAGGAAATGAGGTTATATCATATGGAATTATTAAGAACTGAAGGGTTAAGAAAGGAATATGGAAGTAAAGATAGTAAGGTTGTAGCACTTAAACCTACAAATTTAATTATAAATAAAGGTGAATTTACAGCTATAGTAGGTCCGAGTGGTTCTGGTAAAAGTACACTTTTGCATCTATTAGCAGCTCTTGATAGACCTTCAAGTGGACATGTATATGTAAATGATAAGGATATATATACTATGAATGAAAATGATTTGTCTGCTTTTCGTAGAAGAAATATAGGTTTTATATTTCAAGCGTTTAATTTAATTCCCATACTATCAGTGGAAGAGAATATAAAGCTTCCGTTACTTATGGATGGCAAAAAAGTTGATGATGGTCATATTAAGGAAATTATGAAGGCTTTAGATATAGAGAGTAGAGCCAATCATCTACCAGGAGAGATATCAGGTGGGCAGCAGCAAAGAACATCTATAGCTAGAGCACTTGCTAATAAGCCTGAAATAATTTTTGCAGATGAACCAACAGGAAATTTAGATAGTAAAAATAGTAATGAGGTTCTAGATTTGCTTACTTCATCTATAAAGAGATATAATCAAACCTTGGTAATGATAACTCATGATAAGGATATAGCGAAGAGAGCGGATAGAGTTATAACCTTATTCGATGGACAGATTGTAGAAGATAAAAGAATCAATTAAAAATAAGGAATAGATTAGCAGGAAGCAATCTATTCCTTATTTCTGTGATTAATTAGCTACTATATTTACAAGTCTACCTTTAATAACTATAACTTTTCTTACAGTTTTTCCTTCAAGGTTAGATTTTATTGTTTCATCATTTAAAGATGCTTCTTTTATTTCATCCTCAGAAGAAGAAGTTGCAACATTTATTTTTGCTTTAATTTTACCATTAATTTGAATAGCAATTTCTACTTCATCTTTAACTAAAGCAGCTGGATTAAATTCCGGCCATTTTTCATTAAATACTGAGTAACCCATCCCAAGGTTTTCCCATTGTTCTTCACTGAAGTGAGGAGCAAAAGGAGCTAAAAGCTTAATATAATCAACTAATACTTCTTTTAAGAAGTCTGTATTTTTAACAGCTTCATTTAGATACTTATTAAGAGCATTGGTAAACTCCATAAGTCTTGCAATGGCAGTGTTGAATTGAAGCTTTTCAGCATCCTCACTAACACCTCTAATTGCAAAGTGTCTCCAATAGTTAAGCTCTTTTTCAGGTGCTTCTATTACATTTTTAGAAGACTTGTTACAGTTAATTTCTGAAATTGATGCTTCAAGAATTCTTTCTATTCTATCTACAAATCTACCAATAGATTTTAATCCATCATCACTCCAAGCTCCGCCATCAGTGTATCCAAATCCAAACATTAGGTACATTCTAAATACGTCAGAGCCATATTCTTTGATGTAGTCATCAGGAGATATTGTATTACCTTTAGACTTACTCATTTTCTGTCCATCTGGTCCTAGGATTAAGCCTTGGTGAGTTAATGATAGGAATGGTTCATCAAAGTTTAGAAGTCCCATATCTCTAAGAGCCTTAGTGATAAATCTTGCATATAGAAGGTGCATACAAGCATGTTCAGGACCACCTACATATTTATCTACTGGAAGCATCTTATTTATTATTTCACTATCAAATGCCTTTTCACTATTTTTGTTATCTGCATATCTCAAATAATAGAAAGATGAACATACAAAGGTATCTAAAGTATCTTCATCACGGTGCGCAGCACCTCCACACTTAGGACAAGTTACATTTATAAAGTCTTCAGATTTTGCAAGAGGAGATTTTCCATCTGGTGCAAATTCTACATTGTATGGAAGTTCTACAGGTAATTGAGCTTCTGGCACTGGAACAGTTCCACACTTATCACAATGAATCATTGGAATTGGAGCACCCCAATATCTTTGTCTAGAAACTAACCAGTCACGTAGTCTGTAGTTAACTTGTTTTTTACCAAGACCTAACTTTTCAAGCTCTGCAACCACTGCATCCTTAGCTTCTTCTCCCTTAAGACCATCAAATTTTCCACTATTTATCATTGGGCCATATTCAGTAAATGGAAGAGCATCTCCACCTTCTATAACTCTCTCTATTGGAAGATTATATTTTTGTGCAAAAGTATAATCACGGTCATCATGAGCTGGAACTGCCATTACTGCACCTGTACCATAAGTATTAAGTACATAGTCTCCAACCCATATTGGAATCTCACGGCCATTTATAGGATTTATAGCATAGGAACCAGTGAATACTCCTGTTTTTTCTCTAGAGATAGATTGTCTTTCTATATCACTTTGCTTTGCAGATGTTTCTTTATAAGCTTCAATAGCAGCCTTATTTTCTTCTGTAGTAAGCTTTTCAACTAATTCATTTTCAGGAGCAAGAACAACGTAGCTAACTCCAAATAAAGTATCAACTCTTGTGGTAAATGTGTTGAATTCAATATTAGAATCCTTAACTTTAAAAGTTACTTCTGAACCAGTTGATCTTCCAATCCAGTGTTTTTGCATAGCTTTAGTTTTTTCTGGCCAATCAAGACCATCAAGTTTTTCTAAAAGCTCATCTGCATAGTCTGTGATTTTAAGGAACCATTGAGTTAAGTTTTTCTTTGTTACTTCACTTTCACATCGTTCACAATGACCTTCTACAACTTGCTCATTTGCAAGTACTGTGTTACAGCTAGGGCACCAGTTTACTGGAGCATTTTTTCTGTAAGCAAGACCTTTTTCATACAATTTTAGGAATAACCATTGGGTCCACTTATAATAATCTGGTCTACAAGTAACAACTTCATTTTCCCAGTTGAACATTGCACCCATTGCTTTAAGTTGTTTTTCCATAGTTTCAATATTTTTATCAGTAGAGTCTTTAGGATGTATCCCAGTTTTAATTGCAAAGTTTTCTGCTGGAAGACCAAAAGCATCAAAGCCCATTGGTTGGAATACATTATATCCTTGCATTCTCTTCATTCTAGCCCATGAATCTACTGGTCCGTAGTTAAACCAGTGTCCTGCATGTAATTGGCTTCCTGAAGGGTATGAGAACATTTCAAGAACGTACAATTTTTTATCCATATTGTTTTCATCGAATTTATATAGGTTTGTTTCTTCCCATTTTTCCTGCCATTTTTTATCAGTAGCAGTTCCATATCTAGCCATAGTAATCCTCCTTGTTTGATAAATATCAATTATTATTTTAAATAAAAAAAAGCTTTCATCTCTTATGAAAGAGACGAAAACTATAATTCCGCGGTACCACTCTATTTAGACCATAAAGGTCTCCCTTGATAATATAACGGTTAAATCCGTACTTGCTTTTAACAAGTAAGCTCCCAGGCAAGTTCATATAAGCTTATTACTACATTACACCAAGCTGTAGCTCTCTTCAAATAAGTAATTATATTACTACTCCTTATCACTGCAATAAATAATTAAGTTTTTAAAAATTATACATTAAGAGTGAAGTAAATGTCAAGGGATTTGAATATTATATCCCTAAAATTTAAATTTTTTAGTTCTCACACTATTTATGAATACCGTAAGAACATAGTCAAATATAAAGAAGGCTACATTACCACCTATAAATATAATTATTAAAGGGTATTGCATTTGAATAGTAGCCATAAATAATTGTTTATATAAAAGAAATGCTATAAAGGTTATCACGTTAAAATAAACTAGTTTTAATATGATTTCTATAGGTGTATTTCTTTTTTGTTCTATAAAAAATTTTACTATGCCATAGGGACCAAAGATTAGCGCATAAAAAAGACAAAGAGTTTTGTCTGGGATTATGAAATAAGCTAATACAGAGGAGCCTAAATATACTAATAAAGTAGTTTTCATATCAGCAATAAGTATTCCCAGGGGAATAAGTGCTGAAGTTAAGCCTAATAAGAATAAAGTGTTAAAGGTAATAAAATTAGCGGCATACAAGATAATAAGAGTCAAAGCAATAAGCATACCGCCCTTTGCTATATTAGAAGCCTTATTTTCTTTCATAGTAACCTCCTTTTAACAACAGCTAAATACAATCTCCACCCATACATTCACAACATGTATCTAGTGCCCAAATTTTAAAGCAGATGCTACACACATCATTAGAGCTATTTCTTTGTCCATAATAGTTACTTCTATAGGTATTCTGTGTATGGTTTAATTGATTAAGCATTTGTCTATATTCAAAGTTATTAGGATCCATTCTGCAAGCTGTATTTATTAAATTATTTGCGCTGTCATACCAGCCTTTTCTAAGGTGAACAACCCCCATTAAAAAGTTCCATTCAGCAGTTCTATTAGTTATGGCATTAAGTTTTGCTTCTGCACCACCAATATTTCCTCTATTAATATCCAATCTAACAGATTGAAGATTGGGATCATTATAGCTATTAGAACTTCCACCATAGTTTGAAGAAGTATTTCCATAGTTAGAGGAGCTATTGTTAAAATTACTTTTTTTGCTTAATGTATCATAAGCTTCGTTTATTTCTCTAAGTTTTTCCTCTGCTAAATCTTTTAGTGGATTATCAACATACTTGTCTGGATGATACTGTTTTACTAGCTCTCTATAGGCTCTTTTGATTTCATCTTGAGAGGCATTTTCTTTAACTCCAAGTACTTCATAAGGATTTTTCATGTTTCTTGTCACTCCTTGATTTTATAGTTTCGATTTTATTCATAAGTCCTAGTTGTAATATATTAAATAGTAAGTCTTTATTTTTATTTATCGGAAGTTTATCTAAAGCTTCAGAAGTAGAATTTGCACTCATTATTAAGTTAAATTCTATTCTATTGCCCTCTTTAATAATTAAGTCTTCATAGGGTAGGTTTTCAACATTGAAGGCTTTGTTAATGGCGTTAAATTTATGTTTTTCCATATCTTCCTTTAAGTCATCAAAGGCATCTATTATATAAATCCATCTCCCTAGATTATAACCTAAATCATATAGTTCATTATAAAAGGTCTCATCTTTATAATAGTAAGATACTATAAAAGCTGTTAAAGATGCAAAAGGGTCACTGAGTTCATCAATAGATATGATTTCTCCGGATTTCTCAAGGAAGCTTAACTTCTTTATATTTTCTTCTATATTAACTAAAATTGGAGATAAGTCCTCTTTAGATTTATTTATAAATTTTTTTATGTACATGGAAATAAACTTTTTACTTAGAGAATTATCATCATTATAATCATCTAATAATTTGTAGTATACTAGAGACACGTTACAAAAGGCAGCATAATCTAAAGCTCTATTATCTATAACCTTAGGCTTTTTTTTCATAGGATGAGCTATACATTTAGTAACTACATACTTATGTTTACTGTATTCTAAACTATCCAAAAGTATACCTAAAAAAGTCATATCATAATTTAAAGTCATTCTGCATAAATTAGAAAAATTATTTTTTATAGATATACATAACCCACAATAGTAAGCTTTGAACATTTCATAGTCTTTAATTTTTAATTCCATTTTATAGGGTGTTACATAACCAAACATTATACTCCTTTTACTGATCCTTCTCCATTTAATATTTCAAAGATTGTTTTAGAGGTGGTATCCTCCATAGTATATCCAAGTAAAGCTACAATTTCTTTTATTTCTTCCTCATCCGTTGATTCTATTTCTAAATAAGGAAAGGGACAAAAGCTCTTATCATTTATATCAATTTCAATAAGAGAATTCTTATATTTATAACTTTCTCTATGTTTTTTTATTGATTCTACTAGTTCAAGACCAAGGGAGGTGAAGATTTGACTTCCAATGGTGCTATTGTCTATAACAATTTCATTTTCTTCCATAACCTTATACTTTTCTTGGCTTAGAAGTTTTTTTGTAGTCATATAATTTATTATTATATTATTTAAATTATCTTCCACTATTCTAATTCTAGCATACCCTTTTTTACTTAGCAGTCTTCTATCTGGAAAATCATAGAGGTTATTAACTTGATTTTCATCCTTAACTTTATCACAGCCTAGACTGTTAAGTTTAGATTTTATTTCATCTACATCTATCTTTAAGATTCTTGTTTCCATTTCTTCCAAGGATAGCACCCCTTTTTCTTTAATGATGACATTATACCTTATGTTTAAGATTATAACAAATTTTATTGATATTGTTAAAAAAAAATATATAATTATTCTTATACTGTTAAAAATCTATAGTAGATATACTAGAATAGTAAATATACATAAAGATATGTATACTAAAATTTATGGAGGTAAGTGATGGAGTATATAAATGAAATTAATATAAATGAAGCTATTATTCATATTTTAGATAACAATTCCGATGAGCCAGTTTTAAATGAGTATCCCTTAGAATTAACAGAAGAGGTGTATACTTTTATTTTTAAACACATTCAAAGATGTTTAAAGGATGAGGAACTTAAATATGCTATTTTTAATAAGGAGAGAAACATTGTAAAGGAAGTATGTCAAGAATATTTGAATGGAGAAAACAATCTAACCAATGTATCTAAGGAGTTAGCTAGTCAGATGTTTATCTTGATGAGATCAAAGGGGAGCATACCTTCCTGTGATTTGCTTACTGTATCCTTTACTACAGAGTATGGAGCATTTATAGGTATATTTAAGATGGACTATATTAAAAATTATATGCACAATGTAGAATTTGTAGACGGAAAGATTGGAATAGATATAATACCTCAATTTACAGGACTACCTTCAAGTAGTTCAAGGATACAAAAGTGTGCATTTATTAAGGCTATGGCTAGTGATAATCCCTATGATTTATTAGTAATTGATAAGCAAAGTAAAAGCAATAAAGAAAATAAAGAATATGGAGCTAATTATTTTATAGATAATTATTTAGGCTGTACTATAGTAGAAAATGAAAGAGATAAGACAAAGCAGTTTTTGAAAGTAGCAGAAAAATGGACTCAAAATGCCCTTAGTGAAAATGCAGAAGGACAAGAAACAGTACGTAGAGAAGTTAAGAAGAGGCTCAGAGAAGAAGATTCTATAGACTTGAATAATTTTGCAGAAGAAGTTTTTAAAGAAAATCAGTCTCTAAAAGAAAACTTTAGAACCTTTGCAATTGAAAGTGGAGTAAGTGAAACTGTAGATTTAGATAAGCAGTGGGTAGAAAAGAAATTGAAGAGAGTTAGGCTAAAAATAGATAAAGATATAGATTTATATATATCAGAAGAAGCTTATAATGATATTAATAGATTCGAAATTGAAAGAGTGGGGGATGGTAGTATTAATATGAAAATAAAACATATTATCAATTATACTGAAAAGTAGATAAAATAAAAAAACATGGAATAAAAGTCCATGTTTTTTTTATCTTATTTCATTGAGTCTATTGAACCTAAAACCGTTGTAATTTTATCTTCTACTAATTGCTGCAGATTAGTTCTTGCTACTCCAAGATATTTTCTTGGGTCAAACTCACTTGGTTTATCTGCAAATACTTTTCTACAAGAACCTGTAACACAAAGTCTTAGGTCTGTATCCATGTTAATTTTGCAAACAGCCATAGATGAAGCTTTTCTTAGCATTTCTACAGGTACTCCCTTAGCACCTTTTATGTCTCCACCATTTTCATTGCACATTTCAACATACTTTGGATCTACAGCAGAAGCACCGTGAAGAACTATTGGATATTTTTCAAAACCAACTTCTTCTAATTTTCTTGTTATTGTTTCAAGTCTTTCAAAGTCAAGTTTAGCTTCGCCTTTAAATTTGTATGCACCGTGGCTTGTTCCAATAGCTATTGCTAATGAATCAACACCAGTTCTCTTAACAAAGTCAACTGCTTGGTCTGGATCAGTGTAAGTAGCATCTTTAGCAGATACATTTACATCATCTTCAACTCCAGCAAGTTTACCTAGTTCAGCTTCTACAACAACTCCATGAGCATGAGCATATTCTACAACTTCTTTTGTAAGTCTTACGTTTTCTTCATAATCATAGTGAGAACCATCAAACATAACAGAGGTAAATCCATTGTCTATACACTCTTTACAAAGTTCAAAAGAATCGCCGTGGTCTAGGTGAAGAGCTACATCAACTCCACTTTCTTCAACAGCAGCAAGTACCATATGTCTTAAATAAGCTGGTCTCATATATTTTATAGCTCCACTAGAGCATTGAAGTATTACAGCAGAGTTTTGAGCTTTAGCTCCATCTACAATTCCCTGAATTATCTCCATATTGTTAATATTAAAAGCTCCTATAGCATATTTGCCTTCAAAAGCCTTTTTAAACATTTCTTTAGTAGTTACTAATGCCATAACATTATTCCACCCTTCTATTTATAAGATTAAGTCTATAATTTTATTATAGTTCAATCTTTAGTTAAATGCTATATAGAAAACCACATTTTGAAATCGTAACCAAAAACTTATCAAAAAATATTTCCTATTGATATAGATTCTAATTCTTTTACTTGGTTAATTAGAGTTTTTACAACATGAATAGATGAAAGAGCTTCATCTTTATTTTTACATTTGGAATATTGACTAAGTTTTATAACTTCACTATAAATGTTATCAAAGTCTGTATGATTTAAAAATAAAGTTAAGTTTGCCACGTGTCCTTCATAGATGTTTAACAATTCAAAAGACAACATATAGCTTTCATCCCAATTATCATTTACTATGTTTTCTTCTATTTCTGATGAAACATCTAAAAGCTTATCACAAGTTAATACTATATATTTGCTGGCAAAAAAAAGAATGAATATCATTAGAAAGAAGATGATGCATGTTGCTATCATGTTTTTCATTGTATAGGAACTCCTCCTTAACTCTCTTTTTCATTATCACCCTCATTAGTAGTTTGATTTTTAAGTTGAAAGTAGAATTTTTGGTTATTTGAATAAACTATTGCAATGAGCACATCTTTATAGTTTTTAATATTATTTTTAGCTAGTTTTTCTTCTAACCAATAATTATCTTTTTTAATAGACTTAAGATTGGCCTTGTTTATAACACCATCTAATATTACGGGAATGGGAAGAGGCTCATCTTCTACTTTTATATTAAAATCTTCCCTTGTAGGTGGTTCATAGTCTTTGTAAGGAACAATAGATAGAGAACCATCAGTTTCTAAAATTGCATAATGTATTTCTTGTAAATTAAAATAACCATTTTGTCTAAGCTCACCTAAAAGGTCATCAAGATTATATCTAACTTGCTTTAATTCCTTCACATTTACTAGTCCGTCTTTTATAAGTATACTAGGTTGACCGTTTAGAATAGAGCGAATGTGTTCACTTTTAAGTTCTAAAAAGGAAGTCATTACTTGAAGAAAAACTAAAGTAGTTATAGGAACTATAGCATATATTAGCGGAATTCGGTTATCGCCCATAGGGAGAGTTGCAAGTTCAGAAATCATTAGTGCAACTACAAAATCTACAGGTTCTAACTGTCCAAGCTGTCTTTTACCCATAACTCGCATAATGAAAATTAAATAAACATATAGTATAACTGTTCTAATTATAAGTATAAACATAAATATCACCTATATTTCTAATATAATGCTAAATATAGTATGCACAGAATATAATAAATTATTTGTGATTTGCTAGTTTCATATTTACAATTATGTAATATAATAAGTAATACAAATATATAATATAATTTAAGTTTAAATTTTATTAGGATTATGATTTTATTAGTTAATTAAGAGATTAGGAAATAATATATTATAACTAAATAATTATAATAGAGGTGAGAGTATGGATAAAATTAAGATAAGAATAGAAGAAAGAATCATAGAAGTTCATAGAGGAATAACGTGTTATAATTTGATAAAAAGATATGGACATGACAATAAAGTACCTATAGTTTTGGTTAAAGTGGACGGTAAACTTAGGGAGTTATCAACTGTTCTTGAGAAGGATTGTCATATAGAATTTGTTGATATTACAGATAAACAAGGAATGCTGTGCTATATAAGAAGTTTGCAATTTGTTTTAATAAAAGCTACCAAGGATTTATTTCCAGATAGTAAAATAACAATAGAACATTCTTTAAGCAAAGGATTATTTGGTGAAATATATAAAGACATACATCTAAGCATAGATGATGTATATGCCATAAAAAATAGAATGCTTGAGATAGTAGATGCTAACATGGAAATTGAAAAGAAAAATTATAGTAAGGAAGATGCTATAGATTTATTTAGAGAAGCTGGCATGGATGATAAGGTTAGTGTTTTTAAAAATGTAAATGAGAGCAGCATAATAATTTATAAGTTGGGTGAAGAAATTGGTTATTTTTATGGACCAATGATACCTAATACAGATATACTAAAATGTTTTGATTTAATTTACTATGATCCAGGGTTTATTCTAAGATTTCCAACTCAAGAAGAGCCAACCAAAATTCCACGATTTGAAAAACATAGGAAGTTAGCAAAGATATTCTATGAAGCCGAGAAATGGGGAGATATACTAGATATAGCCCATGTAGGTGCTTTAAATGATGAGATAGAACATGGTGATATTGTGACTTTAGTACGAGTTGCAGAAGCTTTGCACGAAAAGAAAATAGCTAATATTGCTGATAAAATAAAGAAAAATCGTGATATAAAGTTAATATTAATAGCTGGACCATCATCTTCAGGAAAGACTACATTTTGTAAGAGGTTGGGAATTCAAATGAGAGTTAATGGATTAATTCCAGTACCAATATCATTAGATGACTATTTTATAGATAGAGAGCTTACTCCAAAGGATGAATTTGGAGAATATGATTTTGAAAGTATAACTGCATTGGATTTAGAGTTATTTAATGAACAACTAAAGATGCTTTTAAATGGAGAAGAAGTTGAGCTTCCAACCTTTAATTTTATAACAGGTAAAAGAGAGTGGTTAGGAAATAAAGTGAAGCTTCCAGATAGGGGAGTAATAGTAATTGAGGGAATACATGGCTTAAATGAAGTCCTAACAGCTTCAATTCCTCATAATCATAAATTTAAAGTATATATTAGTCCTTTAACTCAAATAAATATGGATGCTCACAATAGAATAGCAACAACGGATGTAAGGATGATTAGAAGAATAGTTAGAGATTATTTGTCAAGAGGATATGATGTAGAATATACGCTGAAAATGTGGTGTTCTATAAGACGAGGAGAAGATAAAAATATATTTCCGTATCAAGAAGATGCAGATGTAATGTTTAATTCAGCACTTATATATGAGTTAGCAGTTTTAAAGAAATATGCATTAGAAGAGCTGTATAAAGTGAAACCAGAAAGTTCAGTCTACAACGAAGCAAGAAGACTTATAGAATTTTTACACTTTTTTAAAGAGGTAGATAAGGATGTTGTTCCAACAAATTCTTTAATTAGAGAATTTATAGGGGGAAGTTGTTTTTATCAATATTAATTTTAAAATGAATATCAATTAAATAGAGCTAGGTAATAATGGGATACAATAAACATTATTACTGAGCTCTATTTATGTCGAAAAAATATATATATATTGTCAATAAGTTTTATGGTATAAATATTATAGATATATTTTTACATAATTCTTATTTAAAAGTTACATATTTTTAATCTTTAACTAATGGTATTATATAAAATGGATATACTAAGTAATAACTATTAATTCAGGAGTCAATGAAATATTAAATTTTAGTATATTCTATAGTGGTATTTTATAGGAGGAAATTATGAAAAGTTATAGCGTGTTTGACATTCTTGGTCCTATAATGATTGGACCTTCAAGCTCACATACAGCAGGAGCTGCAAGACTTGCAAAATTAGCTGCAAAGATTGCAGAAGATGATGTTAGGGAAGTTAAATTTTTACTTCATGGCTCCTTTGGAAAAACTTATAAAGGACATGGTACAGATAGGGCACTAGTAGCAGGAATCCTAGGAATGGATCCCTGGGATTATAGATTAAAAGAATCTTTTACTATTGCAGAAGAAAGAGGGGTAAAATTTACCTTTGAAGAAACAGATTTAGGTGATGTACATCCCAATACAGTTAAATTTGTAATGAAGGATTCTAAAGGTATAGAAACCACTGTTACAGGTTCATCCATAGGAGGAGGAAATATTGTTATATTCGAATTAGATGGACAAAGCATCCATTTTACAGGAGAATATCCAACTATTATAATTACTCATCTCGATGTGCCAGGAATGATATATAATGTTAGCAATCTTTTATTTAATGAAAATATAAATATAGCTTCAATGAATGTATATAGAAAAGCTAAGGGATTAGAAGCTTCAACGGTGGTTGAAACTGATGGAATAGTAAATCATCATGTGGTAGATAAAATAAGAAAGATAGAAAATGTGAAAAATGTAGAGGAAATATTACCACCAATGAAAGGAGAGTAGCTTTAATGTTTTTATCAAAGGCAACAGAAATAATTGAATTATGTGACAAAGAGAACATAACCATTGCAGAATATACTATAAGAGAGGAACTGGAATCATCAGAAACCTCTAGGGAAAAATTAATAGAAATGATGAGAGAAAATCTAAAAGTTATGAAGTCTGCAACTCAAGAAGCTATGGATAAAGAGATTATATCTATAAGCGGTCTTATAGGTGGTGATGCAACTAAGCTTAGAAAGTACTTCCAAGAAAAAGAAACCTTATGTGGTGATTTTATAGTTAAAGCTATGGCAAGAGCATTATCTTGTTCTGAGGTTAATGCAGCCATGGGAAGGATAGTAGCAGCACCTACTGCAGGGAGCTGTGGTATTATACCTGCAGTTATTATTACAGCAGGGGAGAAATTAAATAAAACTGATGATGAAATGATAACTGCTTTATTTACAGCTTCGGGGGTTGGAATTTTAATTGCTAAAAATGCAACTCTAGCAGGTGCTGAAGGTGGATGTCAAGCAGAATGTGGTAGTGCAGCTGCTATGGCTGCAGCTGCCATTGTAGAAATGATGGGAGGGACTCCTAAAATGGCCTTTGATGCAGGGGCTATGGTAATAAAAAATGTGGAAGGCTTAGTTTGTGATCCAATAGCGGGATTAGTTGAGATACCATGCGCTAAAAGAAATGTAGCAGGAGCGGTAAGTGCCCTTACCATGGCAGACGTGGCAATGGCAGGGGTTGAGAGTAAGATTCCTTTTGATGATACAGTCATATCTATGTACAAAATAGGAAGAGCCTTGCCTAGTGAATTAAGAGAAACTGCCTTAGGTGGGCTTGCAGTAACTCCATGTGGTCAAAAGTTAAAAGAAAAAGTATTTTCTAATAAATAAAAAATTTAATAAAGTATTTCATTACAGTTACACCTTTAGCAAAAATATAGGTGTAACTGTTTCTTTATGAAATGAATAGAGTAAATATATATCTATGTTATATTGTGGAGGAAAATATGAAAGACTTTAAGAAAAAAGATTTTATTGGAAAAGAAGAAGTAGTAACATTAACCATAGTATTAATCTCTATTGTACTGCTTTTTATAAATATAGATTCTAACATAATTAATGTTATAATGTATTCATTAGTAATGATCCCTTTAGCCATTTTATTAGGAAGAGGAACTTCAAAAATATCAGATTATATAGGTGAAAAAAGAGGCGGCCTGATTTCAGCTACAGCAGGTAATGTGCCAGAACTTATGATGGGACTTTGGTCTATAAAGTATGGTATGATTTCCATGGCAAAGGCAGGTCTCTTAGGGGCTGTTATTACAAATATGCTACTTGGCTTAGGAATTGCAGTGTTTTGTGGTGGTATAAAATATAGGGAACAAAAATTTAATAAGATAATTGCACGTACAAATTTAAATATGCTATTTTTAGTTATGTTTACTATAATAATTGTATCCGCCTTAAATAGATACTCTATTGTTGATAATGGTAGTTTTCAAAAAATAAGTTTAATCATAGGTGTTGTATTGATATGCGTATATATTTTAGGGCTAATATTTTCCTTATATACTCATAGTAATTTATTTATATTAGATGAAAAAAAAATGTTCCCTAAGAATGGGGATAAGAATGACACTAGAAAAGTATTTGGGTTAATTATAATTGTAACTATACTTTTATATTTTATAAGTGAACGGTTAGTTAGTGGTGTAAATGCCATTGTTGAAGAATATAAAATTTCACAAGAATTTTTAGGGATAATATTGATTCCACTTTTAGGCTCCTTTGGTGAAAATGCATCAAGCATAGTATGTGCTTTAGAAAATAAAATAGATGCTAGTCTAGAAACTGCCATAGGTTCTAGTATACAAATTACTATGTTTGTGATTCCTATATTAGTTATTTGCTCTTCCTTTATGGGGTTCCAAATAAACCTACTGTTTTCAACTTTTCAAATAGTAACCATGTCTATAGCTATGGGAATGTCTTATTTTGTGTTTCAAGATGGTAAGACCTATTGGTTTGAAGGGGCGTTACTTATAGCAGTATATTTAGTGGTTACTCTTTCATACTATTATGTGGTTTAGAATATATTCATGAGTAATATTAAAAGCGACTATTTTTAATAGTCGCTTTTAATATTACTATTTTATTTTTTCTTAATTTGAAAATGACTAACCATAAGGTATGAAAGCAATGTCATAAATACCATTGGAATTATTGATGGTATGGGTCTTACCGTAGAAAAAATCTCAAGTACAGCTAGTAAACTACCAGCTATAGTTATAGGTATGCCAGTAAAAACATTATTAAAATCTGTACAATTATATCTAGCTAAACGAAAAGCTCCTGCCACAGGGAATAATACTAATAAAATTTTACCTAAAAGTCCAAAATTACTAAATCCATATAGGGAAAAGGCTAAAATTGATGGAGCTACGCCAAAGGAAACTAAGTCCGCTAGAGAATCAAGTTCTTTTCCCAGTTCACTATGAGTGTTTAAAAAACGTGCTACAGTACCATCGTATCTATCAAGGATTCCTCCTAATAAGATTAAAATTCCAGCTGTAGTAAAATCATTATTTATAGTAAATTGTATTGATAAAACTCCACAAATTAAGTTACCCAAAGTCATAGAATTTGGGATAATAGATTTATTCACACTATCACCTCTATTTTATTATATACATTTTGGTTACCATTGTAAAATATATATGCAGTGAAAGTAAAAATTAATTGTTAAATATAAAAAAGTATGAATAAATTTTAAAATTTGAAAAAAGGTTTTTAAAATGGTAATATGATATAGATTAAGGTAAATAAAGTATTATATATAATTATAAATAATATTCATGGGCATAATTAAGTTATATTGTTTATAAATGATATAGGAGGAAAGGTTGAAACTAGGCTTGAAT